>VGZN01000244.1 GCA_016872635.1 Planctomycetota bacterium
AAGGAATCGAAATGATCCGACGCCTTTTCCGGTACCTGTGCCTGATTGAATCCCCACGGTTCGAGGTATTCAGGCATCCAACTGAACTTGGCGGACACACGACACACCCTTGAAGCCAACCATCGAAATGCGTGTGGATCCAAAATATGGATCTTTGCCAAGGGGGCCCGCCGTATTGCCCATAATCGCAGCTTAGCTGCAATCAATTTCGGATATGACCTTTGAGGGTACGCGAATCGGCAGCGAAAAATCAACGACTCGACACGGCAGGAACCTAACCGCTTTCGAACGTGATTCGCTCGAGTCCCCATGAGTTGCACCAAGGCATCACCGTACGGGACATAAAGGTGATCAATCTCATTCCCACTAATTACCTCTAGAAGGCATTCCAATTTCTCATGCTCTTGGCGGTAGGTACCTTTCGACGCAATTTCCGGAACCGAAACATGCTGAAATTTTTCCCTAAGTGGTGACAAATAGACTTCGAAAGGCTTCGATTCGACGGCCTCTTTCGGCATCAAAACCTTCGGACATATACCGATGTCGGACAAGGCGTTGACTAGCACCGAGACATAAACTGCTTTATGCCCGCTTAGATCTGTTTCAAAAATCGCAGGATTGCGATGAAACATTCAAATTGCGACCTTTTGCATTGTGCGGTATTGCACCAAATCAACGCATAGAACGGTACAGATCACGATCGGTCTGGAACCCACGTCGCAAAATCCTTGCCGAATGCAAATGACCAAAGAGCCACCAAGGCTGCTGTATTCATCACGATCAAATAGTAGGGTAAATACACGATCTTGAATCGCCTAAATGTCGGAACGTGATAAAGCAAGCCAACGAGTAGAAAGATGATTCCGAGTAGAGCAAACCCCTGAAAGAAAGGAATCCCACGCGCCGCGAGAGTAATAATCGAGACTATAAGGCCAATCAGAAAGATTGGACTAAACCAGCGGAGCACTTTATGAGCGAAAAGTTGGTAGGAAAAGATGCCTACGCGAAACGGGTTCAACGTAGCTGGCACACGCAACAATGTTCGGATACTTCGATGGATGATCCTCACCTTTCGCTGGTATTGCCCTGCAAAGGTCGAGGTCGCTCGTTCAACGCATTGGGCTTGCGGCTCGAAAACGCCACGATACCCTCGCTTCACGGCCTCGAGAGGCAAACGAAGGTCGCTAACGTCATTGGGGTGAAGCGGCACAAAGAGGGATCGCCGTAGCGCATAGATCGCACCATCTCCACCAACGACTGACGAAACCGAGGCTTCCAATTGCTTCAACGATAATTCTCGATCCCAGTATAGCGACTCGGATGCTTCGGCAGGTAAATGCCCCGAAACATACTTCTGTACACCCACCACATAGCCGACGCTCTCGTCGTGAAAATGCGATGCCAATTTTCGGATAGCATCGGGACGGTACATCGAGTTTGCGTCGGAGAAGACGATAATTTCCGACGCTATGTTCGGTAATAACGCGTTCAAAGCCGCCGATTTTCCCACGCGAGTGGGTGCACGAAAAAGGGCAACCTGCGGCCAATTCCCAACAATGGCATCCGTCTCGTCCGTGGACGCATCCGATAGAACGACCACAGAAAATCGTTCGGGTGGGTAGTCCGTCTGAAAAGCATTCGCTAGCCGGGAACCGATGCATTCCGCTTCGTTGTAGGCTGTGATTACTAACGCAACCGACGGAAGATCCTGAATTTGATCAAGGAACAACGCTCTTGAAGGGCGAAGCCAAGCCATCAAACGCAGTGTTACAGGATAAACGACGTGCGGATAGAGGAGGCACGTCGAGGAGAAAAAGAATAGAATTACCAAGGCGACTCGGGCGAAATCGTTGGAGTAGCGGGGGTTGCTATCGAAGTATTTTACGAATTAAGAAAGCGTGGCATAAAACCGGGGGGCAAGTTTAAACGTCCTGGTTCCAGCGATGATACAAGCAACCGAATTGAACTACCTACTACGGACTGTGAGGAGGGAGCAGATCCGAGCAACACCAAAAGCGCAATAGAGAACGAAGAGTGGCGGAATAACGCCGATACTTCTCTTAGACAACGCAACATTACTGGCCATACCGACCATCGGTCCGCTCCACAGTGCAAAACCCGACAGTGCAGTCCAAGGTTCGAATTGCAGAGGTCGGAACAATCCACTCACAAGGTATGCGACGCAACCGATGAACCCGAGCACGACCCAGGCAGGGAAGACCAACGATTTTAGTTCTGCAATGGGATAGCCGTGTTTTTTCCATGCGTTCCATCCACTGCTTCCTCGCCACAACTGCTTCTTAAAGAATTCAGAGACAGTTCTGGGCTCCCCGTGGTGGATATTCACGATGCTTGGATCGGAGACCACCGATAGTCCAAGCGCGCGGATCCGGTGGCAGAGATCAACATCTTCGGTTGCGATAAGGGATTCATCGAATCCACCGACCCGTAAAAAGTCTGATTTTCGGATGAACATATTTCCGGCCCCGAGCCAATCCACCTCCCTTCGTCCTTGATGGCGCGTTCTGTGTGCCGTCCAAGCCCTAGAAACCCAAGTGCCAGGATCGGGGCCTAAACATGGAGCGCCAGCGATGCCAATCTGCTCTGCCGAGAGCAGCACCGATATACCCTTTTCAATCCAATTTGGTGGAACTTCGTGATCCGAGTCGACAAAGGCGAGGACTGACGAATTGCTCGCACCCCACCCTTCATTTCGCAAGCTTCCGACTGTCGCTCCTACTCCGCTCACCAATAATGCACCGTGATTTCTTGCAATTTGGTCGGTGCCATCAGTCGACCCTTGATCTATTACAATACATTCGTGTAAAACGGTTTGGAACGACAACGATTTCAAAAGAACTGCCAATTCCTTGGCACGGTTATTTACTGGTACGACCACCGACACAGTCAAGACTAGCATCCACCTACGATTGCGATATCCAATTGCTCCGCAACCTCCTCGCAATCATTCAAAAAGAATCACAGGAACCACTGGCGAAGGGTCTCAAAACATTGTTGACCTATAACCCGCCAATCGTATTTTTCCTCGGCAAGCGACTTAGCATGCCTAGCCATTTCACAGAGAAGTTGTGGGTTTTTGGTTAATTGAATAATAGCCTCAGCCATCTCACTTTTTTCGCAAATCCAAGCATGCTGGCCGTGTATGGCATCGACACCCTCGATTCCAACTGGGGTACTTATCACCGGTACCCCCGCGGCAAACGACTCAAGGACCTTAAGACGGGTCCCGCCCCCGCTGTCCATCGGGATTGCCTGAATCGCGGCGTTTTGCATAAAAGGTTGAATGCTAGGCACAGTTCCCGTAACTGCCACCCCTGGCAATGCCCCAAGCGCCAGCACCGATGCCGTCGGAGATTTCCCTACTATCGATAGAGTCGCCTCAGGCAATTGCAAGCGAACCTGAGGCAATACATTTCGTGCCAAGTATTCCACGGAATCGATGTTGGGCTGCCAATCCATCGAACCAACGAAAACAATATTGGGTCGCGAGGGATCCACCGTGCGCTGCAGATTGCTAAACGCACAAAAATCAACGCCGTTTGGAGCAGTCCACACGCGTTTTGCACCGAGCGTGCGAAAATGCTCGGCCTCCAATTCCGATACCGCAATGACCCCATCGACTCGCTGAACGGCCATTTTCTCAAGCCTCGCCATCCGGCCGGCCTCAAATCGATAAAGAGCTTTCTTTAGGATCGATCGCTGATCGATGGCCAACCGTTCCAAGATCGATGTGTAACAGTTGTGCATATCGAGCACCACGGGCCCCCTCCCTGCCCGATCCTCGGATCGATGGTATTGAAAACTATCGATATGGTCCAACCATAAAACTTCCAAACTGGACCCCTGACACAACCGATCGGCCGTCTGATGCATCAAAGCGTGACGATGCCTATAGTAAAATGCATAGGGAACACGATCTAACAACGATCGACCAAAACGAATTGACTCCCTGCTTGGAGTCCGCTTGGGAACAAGCACCGGTTCTGCTGCGAATGGAAACGACCTCTGGGACGCGTGGCTAGCTTCCTGGTCAGAGAAAACCGGAAACACGACGCGCGTTTTGCAGTTGCTCGCAAAACTTTGCATCATGTGATAAGTGCGCAGCTTGCCCCCGCTGTTCAAGGGCCAAGGAACACCGCTTGTCAGGCAGACTAGCCCAGCTATCCCTTGAGTTAACCGCTGATGAGCCACCAAGAAAGCCATCCAATCGCTAATACGGACAACGCCCCCACAGACACAACCAGTCGCTTTGCCCGTTGCATCGCAATTTGCTTCTGAGGTACAAACTCCACGTTTGGGGGCCATTGGGTTGGTAATTCGATACTGCGCAAGCCCATCTCATGAAACGCTTTGAGCATCCCATCGCGCTGCCATCCATAGTTCATCAGCAACACAACTGGCCTGCAAAGGGACTTGGTCTCAAACCCGTCGAGCGTCCGCATCACGTAATCGTAAAACCACTCGGCCTTGTCCATCATGGCTTGCCCTTCCTGCTGGCTGCTACACCAACGTGCAGCGTAAGCGAGCGTATGCCACTTGCGTATATCCTGAGCGGCCCAAGTTTCCGTGGGATACTGTAGCCTTTCAGGCGTATCGAGAATCGGACGTTCGTGAACGACCATCCACCGAGCGTAATGCAGAAGACTCGCTACGCCGTATTGCAAACTCGCCTCTTGGCCGGGCGTTTGCTCCAAAACATCGATCAGCCTGCACAATGCCTGCAGGTACATCGTGTAGAACCAGCGAAGTTCCGCGTTGAGTAGATCCAGTCGCTCTAGATTTTCCTGAGGGTGTACCGTCCGCCGCATCAACGCCACCGCCATCTCTAGATACTTGCGATCCCCGGTAAGCTCGAAACCCGTCAGCAGCGCTAGTGTCGAATTCGCAGAAGCGCGCCCAGGCCCGTAATACCCGTGAGAACTGCATGTGGAGTAGCCGGTCGGATGATTTGCAAGCCAGCGAAACGGCGTCTTTGAACCATCCTCGATTCGAATCACATAGTCCGCCGCCTCGATAGCGGCTTTTTTATAGCGAGCTTCGCCGGTCAAGTAATAAGCGTACATCCAACCGGTCGAGTAGTTGTGAGAGGCCGCAGGACCTCCACCTTTGCCATAAACCTTTTTCAGCTTCTCCCCTGTCTTGCCAAGCGAACCGAGATCTTTGCCGGACTCAAAATGATCGTCTTGGAGAAGCGACCGAGGATAGCTGCGATGGTTTGCCGTATCAGCATCTGCGTAATGGTAAGTGTGCCAGAACAGCCCACCGTTGTAGAGGAGTTTGTCACCTTGGGTATGGTAGGTGTCGATATCCCAAGCGTGATCGGCCATAGCGATCATCTGCTCGTACCATCGCCAATCTCCGGTGCGCATGAATTGATAGAAAAAGCCGAGGACGCAATCGTACTGATTGTTGTAGTGGGAGATCAGGGGCGTTGGCCCTCGGTGATAAACCGCTTCATGATCTCCGTAGACATCACCGTAGTGTCGCCATCCGTACTCATCGATCTTTTCCCGCTTGGCAAAGAACGAATCGGAACCATCGATGGCTTGGGCGACCAGTTTTTCATACAGTCGTGCGGGTTCGTCATCGCTCGTTTCGAGGCTTTGCTGCCCCAGAACGCCGGTAGCCAGAACGCCGGTCGCTCGGAGGTATTCCCGATCAATGACCACATAGGGTTCACTCAGATAGCCATCCAGGGGCATCGAATCTGCGGCAGCGGTTCCGTAATAAGCGGCGAATTGAAAAGTCTTTTGCTCGCCTCCCTGGAGTTCGTGAGGGTATCCACTTTCCTTGGGCAGCAAACCGACATCGATCCGATTTCCAGATGCCCGAATGGCCATCGGGAAATTCTGCCAAAAGCGGGTGCGAGCGACAGCGAGCGTTGCGCCACCAGATTCGAGGGCAACATAGGGGGTAGCCCGGTTTGCGGTCGATTCGTTATCGTCAACCCGCAACCGATACCCGCGAAAGGGCATGGGTACATTTCGATTTCGATCGATATGGTTGGATGAGTTCCAATTCTCCCCCCCGCTGGAGGCCTGGAATAATTCGATCGATTGATTGGCTTGCTTTACCGTACCCGACAGGGTTTCACGCACGAGCAACTTCTCTACGGTGGTATCGGAGCTTAGAACCAGTTGAACCGAGAGGTCCTGGATCAAAAGCGAGCCTGGGTTTCCAAGATCCCAATTCCCACCGGGGTGCTGTGCTGGATTGGGGTTGCGGATCGTCAGGGCAAGGTCGATTTGGCCGGTGCACCAAAAACTGCCGTGGAGTTCGAATTCGATGGGGAAGGGAGCTTGCGTGGACCCTAGGTTCACTTCAGCCGTCGTTTGAATTGGAACGCGCAGAGAATGAGGTTCCGGAGGATTCGAAACCACAGGATCGAATGGAACTTGCGTGGTACCCCAAGTCCCGGAGATGGTAAGCGAAAGGTTTAATTTCGGGGTCGATGATTTTGAGTTGGACGGCTGGTATTCCAATTGGGCGCCGTTTTTCGTCACCTGCACACAGGGGATCGGGTAGTCGTTGCTCGATAGCTTGCATGGTTCCTTGTTGGTTTGCAACTGCAGGGAGCCTGAGCAAGAGTGATCGGCGATCAAATCGACCGAAGCCCACTGAACGGATCCGTCGCTCCAATACGTCAACGGCTGTAGTTGAGAGTTTAGAGCAAGCCCGTTTGAGGACAATTTTAGGAACGGAAGTTGTTTCAGATCGGTGCCGACTGGCAGCGGGATACCAAACCGAAGTGCGCAGGTTGGTTGCGATTCGGATGGATATCGATGAAAAACACCAATACGAAAATGATGAATCAAAGACATGCTAAATATTGGTAGCGGTAGGGCGAATGACTATTCCAATGGCGACGTCGAATGGGCTGAATGAAGCCGATTGTAAAGATACTGGAGGGTAGACGGGGAACCACTAAAGAAAAACCCATCGAGTTTCCCTCCGCTTTGTTACGACCTACGCGACCCTCCGTAGGCTCTGTGGTTCGGACAATCGGTTTAAAAAGTTAGCCAGTAAAATTAGCAGCAACCAAAAAAATGGATAACCGACCGGACCCAATGAAGAACAACTTTTTTGACTTTCCAAAGAAGGACATCCCGAGTTCTAAGTTTCCGTCGAGCGTTTGAATCAGTTAATCGTGTAGCGTGCACATCCTTCCAACCAAACCCTTCCATCGCGAGAATTCGGAAGAATGAATCTCCGTCATACCAGGGCCCGTCGATATCATCCGCAAAGGGCCCAGATGAGTGCCTGGGAAATGAATATTCCACTTCTTCCTCGGAGTGTATTCTCTTTATCCTACGACTACGATACTGTTGAGAAACGGTTTTACCTTGAACCAGTTTGAAAGCATTATATCCGCTTAAGTAAAGCAAACAAAAGATTGAAGCCGAATGAGATTCCGCGGAGATGTACTCTGGGCATATACCTGCTTTAAAAAGGGATTCCAAAATCTTGGAATCATAGTGCTCAACATCTATTTTGATGTAGTACGGATTTCCGTATCTCAATACGAGCTCACTTACATTTACTGATTGAAGACTAATGCGATCATACAAGTCGAGCGAATCCTGGGGAGGCATTGGAAACTGCGAAAGACCATGAGCAGTTTTATGAATGTAGAACACTACTTCTTTGCCACTTTCCTCGTCTCCGGCATTCAAAACTAAATTTTCAACTACAACTCGACCCTCTGCTATTTCACTCTGAAACCTATTTCTCAACAAAACGCAGAGTACGGGATTAGCT
>VGZN01000245.1 GCA_016872635.1 Planctomycetota bacterium
TGCCGGTTAGAGTGGTCTTCTGAGTTCCACCGTCAGTTCGCCACTGTTGTCAAAGAGCTTACCGGCAGGTTCGTTGATTTTCAGCAACAGCACGCCGTCCTCGGTGGCTTGGATGGTGGTCAAATCTCCAACCGGGATCACATTCCAGAGGCTCGGTTGGTTTCCACCGCGAATGGTGGCGATGGTAGCCACCAATCGCCCCATAGGTTGGTTCCGATAGTATCGATAGGTAACTCCCTGGGCGGACGCCTGCCAGGGGCTTGCGGGATCGGTCGTGGAGATGACCCATTGACCGTTGGCACGGATTTCGATGGACTCCCCTTTCTGCATGAAAAGTCCACTATCCTGCCAACCGCGGTCAGCTTGGATGGATACTTTGGTCGGCTGATTTAACACCGATGCGACTCCGAGGTGTGGACGATCACCGAGTGCGATCATCGAGCGTTGCGTTTCGAAACCAAAATCGAATTCGGTGATAAACCCATTCCAATCTGCTTCCACGATGGCCCATCGATCCGCGAGATTCTTTCGCAGACGATCCGACAATTCCATCGAATAGTTGAGTGGTGGCGAGGCGGCATCGACAATCGCTCGTTGGTATTCGGGATGGTTCCAGAAAAAGACGCATGCGGCCCAACTCCAAACGTATCTATCGATGCGATTTTCGCGTTGATTGCCGAATCGGAGAACCGAAGCGAGCGTGGGAGCTTCACCGTGTTGCACCATTTCGCGAAGTCGTTTGAATCGTCCCCAGTGTGGGAACAGTCGAGCATCGGAGGGAATAACACCCAAGGTCAATTTCCCGTCGCTCCACCGATGGGTGGCGAACATATCGGCCATTCCCTCCATGAACCATGGCGAGCCAGCACCGCCAAAATACCGATACATGATCCAGTGGGTTGCTTCGTGGAGGAAGAGATGCCTTCGGTAGTACTCTGAAGGTTGCTCCATGATAAAGATTCGGTTCGCGACTTGAAAACCGTCGTCGAATTCAGGAATTCCATCGAGATACCCCGCAGCCTGGAAGATTGATTTGTCTCCAATCAAAAACGCGGTCAATGCGAGCGATTGTTTTTTCTCCTCAGGGACAGTCCAGAGTTGGTCCCATCGTTCGATCGCTTGACGCAATACATCGGGCCATGATTTTAGTTCTTGATCGAGCGGAAGATCGGTGATGAGCGTCAGGTTGCCGTTGGTTAACTTTCGTAGCCCATTGCCGATCGATTCCTGCGCGGACAGTCGTTGCGCGGGTAATCCTGAGAGCATTGCGAACCCAAACGCCAGCGCAAGTCCAAAAGTCAGAGATCGAACTCGGCGATTCCGCCTCTTCATGATCGAGATTGATGCGATAGAGTCCATGGAGAAACCTGTCCGAAAGAACTCTAGGACTTAGTGCTTTCCAGCCAGTTGCGATTGGATCTTAAGAGCCAATTCAACGGCTCCAGCTGCGTGCTGCAGATCGAGTCGTGGTGCTGGAACGCGCGTAGCTACGCTTTGTGCCACATCATCGATTTCGGCTTTGAACGCGTCGATGTCGTCTGCTGACGGCATTTCGGGTCGAATAACCTGACCATCGCGCGTCACGATCTTGAGCGGCATCGTTTCAGAGGCATCGGAAAAAGCAGCGAAATCGAAATGGAGTGTAGCGTCCTCCAGATGCAATTCGAAAGCGTGCGTGAAGGGGCGGCCTGGGCCATCGATCACACCAGAAGAACTACAGACAGCGATATCGGGAGAATCGAAATCGTAGAGGACATGGACGTACTTTGCGACGTTCCCTTGCATGCGTCCCACCGCATGAACCCCGCGAGGATTACCGAACAGCAATTGGATCCAGTGCAAATCATGAACATTTAGATCGACGAGTGGGCCACCGACTTTGTCGGGGTCGTAAAAGTCAGGGATCCAAGTGGGATCGGAGATGACGCGTTTGAAGTAACCACCGATCGGTTTACCGTACTTGTCAGACTTTGCAATTTCGGTGGCGAGTTGGAATGGTCCCATGTAAGGCAATACGTGGGCAACCAGTGCCAGTTTGCCGGTCTTCTTGGAGACCTCTTGCACGCGTTGGCATTCGGAAGCGGAAAGAGCGAGCGGTTTTTCGATGAATACGTCCTTGCCATGTTCCATTGCCAGGACAGCGGCGGGGGCATGCAGATGGGGTGGCAAGCAGATATCGATGACATCGATATCTGGGGAGCGGACCATTTGATCGAGGGATTCGAAGACTTGGAGACCCTCGACCGAGATCTGTTCGCCCGGCGGGCCGAAGTTGCCTTGGATGCCTCGCCAGTCGCCAGAGCGTTTCTTGGGATCATTGCTCGCGAACGCCACGAGTTTCGCATGGTCGGATCGCCGATACGCGAGCGTATGAATCCAGCCCATGAATCCGATACCAATAAGTCCGACGCGAATCATCCTGAGATTTCCTTAGCCAAGGGTGCGAGGGGGGAGTGTGATCACCGGGCAACCGCTCCCTTCGATCTACAGGATGGAATTCCCCTGACGTTATCATAAGAAACATCTCAGGTTTGCGACAGACACGGAGCGGGCTTCCGCCTATCCGACCCGCCATCTGCAGACCGCTTCGATTCCCCTTACAGAGCAATACCACACTCAGAGATCAGCGAAAACGCAGATTCGGTTTGTTGCGGCTGGGCTCATTGGGCTCGTTGCGGCAGGGCCGGGTCAATGTGTATCACCTACACCAACCAGCCCGCGAGTTCGGAGGCTCGTTGCACGCGGCTGATAGCTAGGATGAAGGCGGCGGTGCGGAGGGAGACGTTTCGAGTCGCCGATTCTTGCCAAACATTTTCGAACGCGTCCGAAAGGGTACGGTCGAGCTCTTGGCGAACTCGGTCCAAACTCCACTTGTAGTGCTGCCGGTTCTGAGCCCATTCGAAGTAGCTCACGGTGACCCCACCAGCGTTGGCCAAAATATCGGGAAGGATCATGATCCGCTTGTCGGCGAGGATTTTGTCCGCCTCGGGATCGATGGGACCATTTGCGGCTTCGATGATGGTCTTCGCGCGAATCCTGTCTGCATTTTTTGCCGTGATAACATCGCCTAGTGCTGCTGGAATGAGCAGGTCCACATCGAGGTACAGGAGGTCATCGGCAGGGATTCGTTCGGCGTTCTTGTAACCCTCGAGTGATCCTTTGTTTTTGATCACGTAGGAAAAAACTTCGGGGATATTGAGTCCTTTGGCGTTCACGTACGCGCCGCTAACATCGCTAACCGCCACTACGGGGAACGCGGCTTCATAAAGGTACTTCGCTGCATGAGACCCTACGTTGCCGAAGCCTTGGATGGCGGTACGGCATTGCTCAGGCTTTACATTGATACGTTTAAGCAATTTCACCGCGAGTGTTCCAACCCCCCGTCCGGTCGCTTCTTCGCGGCCTCGTGCGCCGTACTCTTCTACGGGTTTGCCGGTGATGACCGCGGGATTGAACCCATGGTATTTCTCCCATTGGTTACGGAACCACGCCATGACTTCGTGGTTGGTACCCATGTCGGGCGCAGGGATATCGGAATCGGGGCCGACGATTTCGTGGATCTGATCGACGAACGAACGGGTCATCTGTTCCATTTCTCGTTTGGATAATGTTTTAGGGTCGATACCGATGCCCCCTTTCGCGCCTCCGTACGGGAGATCTACAACAGCGGTTTTCCATGTCATCAGCGATGCCAACGCGCGGACTTCGTCGAGGTCTACTGCAGGGTGGTAACGCAATCCACCTTTCATTGGCCCGCGGGCATTGTCGTGCTGCACGCGATAGCCGAGGACCGTTTCGATGCGGCCATCATCCCGTTCAAAAGCGACTTGGACGGTAACCTCTCGCTTCGGGGTCGTGAGCAACTTCCGCATCCATTCGGGCATCTGCATTTGATCAGCTGCTTGGCTGAAGTACAGGTTGGTCGATTCGCTGGCACGCATGATCGGATTTCCCCGAAAGAGGATGGAAAGGGACCGGGACCGTTTCAACGGCCACCAAATCATGAAGGAACAGTAATGCCTATCAGTGTACCGCATCGCTCGCCGTTGTGTTAACGACGAGCCGTTCGGCCACTAGGTCCAATCAACCTGTGGCTTGCCCCGCTTTTCCCTTATCGACTTCTACGCATAGACTTCTACGGTTCAGCTCGAGGTTCTCATCAACTCTATTTCTTAACGGCTGCAGCGGCCTGCACAATTGCGGTAAAAGAGTCCGACTTCAGGGAGGCCCCACCTACTAAAGCGCCATCGATGTTGGGTTGGCCCAGCAGTTCCAATGCATTGTCGGCTTTCACGCTGCCGCCATATTGAATGATGACATGCTCTGCCGTCGCTGGCGAGAAAAGAGAAGACAACAGGGCTCGGATATCAGCGTGGACTTCTTCCGCTTGGGCGGGAGATGCCGTTTTTCCGGTCCCAATGGCCCAGACCGGTTCGTAGGCGAGGACGGTTTTTTTCATTTGTTCGTCGGTGAGACTGGCGAGCGAGCCACGGCACTGACCCCGCACGACTTCCGTGGTTCGGCCCGCTTCTCGTTCCTCAAGTGTTTCCCCAATGCAAACGATGGGCGTTAATCCAGCCGCTAGAACGGCCTTGAGCTTCTCATTGACGAGTGCATCGGTTTCTCCAAAGATAGCCCGTCGCTCGCTGTGTCCGAGGATTACATAGCGGCAACCCACATCCTGGAGCATGCCACAACTGAGTTCTCCGGTGTACGCTCCATCTGCTTTGCTGTAGACATTCTGTGCACCCAACCCGATGGCGCTACCGTGTAGAGTTCCGGCTAAATCGCTCAGGTAAACCGAGGGTGGGCAGACGGCCACATCAACATTGCTGATTCCCTGGAGCGAGTCCATGAGCTGCTTCACAAGCGCAGTTGCGGAGCTCTTCAAAAGGTTCATTTTCCAATTGCCAGCAATGAAAATCTTTCTCACGTGTGGGGGCCTTTTTCTTGGTAGTTCGAGTTCAACACATTTTTAGGTTCCCAGGATGTCGGAATTGCCCAGATTGTCAAGATTGGTCTGGATTCGCATGAAGAAATGTTGGTACGGTCGCAGTTGCGAGTTTTGAGGGGCTTTCCCCGTCATAAACCGAATCACCACGGACCGAGAGGTCGCGGACATTGAGTTTAGACTGGACACGGACAAACGTAGGAACCATGCGAAAAATAGCCGTTATCAATCAAAAGGGTGGCGTGGGCAAAACAACAACCGCAGTCAATCTCGCGGCGGGTTTAGCGGCATGCGGAAAAAAGGTGTGCTTGGTGGATTTGGACCCACAAGCACATGCTTCGTTGCACTTGGGGGTTACCGTGACCGACAAGGAGCAGAGCATTTATGATTTGCTCTGTAGCGATATTCCTTTTTCCTCCGTCCGAAGAGATATCTCGGAGCACTTATCGATCGTGCCTGCGAACTTGGACCTAGCAGCAGCGGAAATGGAACTGGCTGGCGAGGTCGGGCGGGAGGTGATTTTACGTGATCGTATCGAAGCCGAACCGGAGGATCATGACTTTTTGATCATCGATTGCCCTCCATCGCTGGGTGTGTTAACCCTCAATGCATTGACTGCTGTCGATGAAGTCTTTTTACCGTTGCAGCCTCACTTCCTCGCGCTCCACGGACTTTCAAAATTGCTTCGCACAATCGAAGTGGTAGCGAAACGGCTCAACCCAAGCCTTCGACTTGAGGGTATTGTCCTTTGTATGTACGAGTCGAGCACTCGATTGGCTGCTGAAGTCAGCCGCGACGTCGAGGAGTTCTTGCAAGCCAGCGCATCGCAAAGTCCTGTCTGGGCCACCGCGAAATTCTTCCAGACCAAGATCCGTAGAAATATTCGATTGGCTGAAGCTCCGAGCTTTGGTCAATCCATTTTCGACTATGCGCCAAATAGCCATGGATCCGAGGATTATTCGGGCCTCGCCCAAGAAGTCCTTGCTTCGGAGATGGCCGAACAAAACGCCGATGAATCGGTGGCCTTTTCGTCGAATTAAGTGTTGCGTTTCCGCGTATCCCGTCACCCTATCTCGTAACGTTGTTTTCTGTCGTCAGGACGTCGTGCCATGAAGATGCGATCACTGGTCAATTTGCGTTCAACGGCCACCGCGCTCGCCGGTTTTTGCTTGGTCGTAACCTCAGGGTGCCAACCCCTCACCATGCGACAGCGATTCAGCAATTTTTTTGGGAGTCCCGCTCGTGACCAAGATGAAGACGACTGGGATGCTCCCGGTCGACGGTATCGAGATCGAGAGGAGCAAAATGAATCTGATGGTGAGACGGGTTTGTCTCCAAAATCGGTGGAATCGGCTACCTCGAAACCTAATAGTGCGAAAACCAATAGCGCGAAACCCAATGGACTGTGGTGGCAACAGCGAAAGAACTCGAGCAATGCTTCGGTCCCACGAGTAATCCTGCCGAAGGATCGGGCGAAGATCGAGGAACGAGAAGATTCGAAGGGACTCGTTAGTGACGTTGGTTCAAGTTCCAAAACGATTGGCCCGGCGAATGACGCTGGGCTCGCATCGGTAGGTTCGAAGAAATCGGATAACGATGCCAAGTCGAACGCGGGTGAGGCGACAGTAGCATTGTATGGCTCAAACGAAAAGTCGGGGCCCGGCCAAGTAGTATCGGCGAAGGCGTCAGCCTCCTCCGACACAGAAACCGTAAAAGTATCCTTAGCAGGTGGTGACGGGACGTCTATCGCGGATACTGGAATCCATGATGTCGATATCGATGGCGCTCTTGCATCGCTACCTCCTCAATTCCGCGACGTGGTGAAAAAGACAATTACAGCTGCTCGCGATAAGGAATCGTCAAGTCCATCCAGCAACGGTGCAAAGGACTCGAATGCGGTAGCCAGTGTTGCACCTGACGAACCCGTCATACGGCGATTGAGTGAACCGGAAATAACGCCCCCATCTTCCAACGAGACGACTCTCGTGGCAAATGCAAATGGCTCGGTCATCGAGAAAGCATCGGCTGCGGCTGCCAACCCTTCTAGCAGTAACAACGCAGTCGTCACCGCTTCTGGTAATGTTGCCGCAAATGTGAGGATGTTACCACCAGCGAGCGTGGCACCAACGAACGCACAGCAACACCTGCCACTGCCAAACAGCACATCTCCCGCCGCAGCATCCTCCGTGCCTCCTTCGTCACCATCGCAGCTTTCGGCGGTGACCAGTCCGGTTTCCAGCAGTCCTATCACCTGGCATCAAGCAACCAGCCAAGCGATCGAATTGTTGGAGAAGCAACTTGAGGAAAAAGCTCCTGCGGACGATTACTTACGGATGAGCCAAGAAATCACCTTGCGGATGCTGTATGTGACCCAGCGTCGGCTCGACGATGCGCTCCGGCCCATCGATCGTCTCTCCGAGCAAGAGCAAGAGTACGTCCGGCATCAGATGCAAGCCATGTACGAGGCGAGCAATCCTGATGCCAACCCGGCTCGATCACGGCACTGGAGTTTGGTGATGAACAGCCAACGCGAAGCAACCGCACATTTGGCATCCATCAGCAATCTCGAAGTTCGATCGGTCGCGTTTTGCAAACAAGTCGATGGATACGGAGTGATGGAGCGTTTTCCGAAGTATCAGTTTGCTCCGGACCAAGACGTGTTGCTGTATTGTGAGGTTGATAACGTCGCGGCGGAAAGGGTCAAAGGGGGGTATGAAACCCAGTGGCTATGCAACTACGAGATTTGTGATTCCAAAGGAAATCGAATCACGGAGCAACTCTTACCGATGGAGCC
>VGZN01000246.1 GCA_016872635.1 Planctomycetota bacterium
GAAAATGGCAGGAGCCCACGCGGCGCACAGAAGCGCCGCGATTGCAATAGATCTCATACTACAGATCTCCACGGACACGGGACACGACAATGGAATCGGGGGTGGGTGTACTGCGGAACTATTCGAGCGAAGACAAAGTTTGGAGCGAGTCCTCGACGAAGCATCTGTCAATCGTAGGATTGAAGACCGCAATTGGCCACTTTTTCGTTGGAGCGAACCGATTTGAGGTGATGACCTCTCGTCGTTATATCAGCAGACCGTTGGCTATCTATTTGGTTGTTCTCCTCCGTTTTTCCTGGACTGTAAGACTTTGAGTAGCCACATCGGCTTCTGAAGACTTTTAGGTGATTCCCGCAAAAACCGCACCAATCGGATAATCGATACTTCGCTGGTGCCGTTCAAGTTTTTTGCAAGTCATGTCGATCCGCAGTCGATGATAGTCGCATGGACGTGGCGCCTGGATACTCTTCAATCAATTTCAGGATTCACCATGTCCAGACAATCCAAGAATCGAACAAGTAACCCCTCGTGGGATCAAGCGTCGTCCCGCCAACCGTTGCTCTTAGCAGTCATGGTGTTCGTTGGAGGTGCGGTTAGTACGTGGTGTTGGTACCGCCCATTGCCAAAGGATGCAACCAACGTCGCCAATGGTTTGGTAAATGTCGCATCCGGTGGTGATTTTCCTTCGAAGCCGGAATCTGCCGCGAAATCGTTTTGGGGATTGGAGGGCCTTGTGTTCCCTTCCTTGTTCTCGAAAAACGCTTCCGAGCAAAACACCCGGGATGACTCAGGTAATAAGGTCGTTACCGGGGATGCTGGTTTCGCAGAATTGCCCGGCGATCTTGTCGGCGATCAAGAGTTGCAGTTGACCCCCTACCAACGCATCGATGTGCCGCTCAAGGATCGCGTGGCAGGGGAGCCCTTGCCGATAGTCCCAGTGCAACCGCCGTTGCATCGTGGATCTCCGACGAAGCCACCGATTTGGGTCGATGCGGAGGAAATACCGGGCATTCGTTCAGGGCTCGTCGCTGGCAGCCGAATCGATGCATCGGCTCCAACGTCTACCTCGCAACTGGTGGCTAATTCTGGGGATTTGGATTCACCAAGCCCATTTCGTATCCCTCCTCGCAATGTCGCTCCGTCATCGCAGCCATCAAAGCTTGCTGATTCGAGAAAGTGGCCCGACGAAGGCTTCGAGCCTTCGCAGTTGGGGACATCGTTTCGAGCGGACAAAGGACAGTTTGCGTCAGGCAATAAGTTGGGGGGGGATGGCTTAAGGACAAATGGCGGGAACGGACCAGGCGCAGTCGCTCAATCGGTGCTCTCTGGTTCTATCCCAAACACGAAAACGATCGATCGGGATCGGGACGGCGCGATGGCGCTTTCAAGCAATCGCATTCGAACCAAAGAAATCGAGGAACTCGAACCGTCTCGCGATCCAAAACAGACTCCTGCGTCTGAAAAACGTCCATTGCAATCCCGAACTCCAGACCCGTCCAACGTGATACGCCAACCTAAAAATCCGTCGGCTCCCAAACTCTAGGGTGCGTTTGTTCACCGAGCGCTTAGCAAGCCGTTGTCGCTGTAGCTGACGATTTTCTGGCTCCGATTTTCTGGCTCCGATTTGCTAACTCGGACTTGCTGACTGCTAGGGAAATTACCGAAGAGCGATCCAACCGGTGATCAGCATGTGAATCGCTGCCATGCCTGAGAATCCTAGGATCACGATATCGAAAGAGCGTTGCGGAATCCTGTGAATGATCAATCGGCCGATCCACAGCCCCATTGCGATCACAGGTAAGAAGAGTGCATTTAAGGCGAGTGTTTGCGGACGAATCAAACCGAGGTTCCAGCTGAACGGGATTTTCAGCACGTTGAGCAGCAGAAAGAACCATGCTGCGGTGCCGACAAATTCCTTCTTTGGAAGTCCAATGGCGAGCAGAAATAATCCGAAGACGGGCCCTGCGGCATTTGCCAGCATGGTCGTTATACCGACCAGAATCCCCATACCCCATGCGAACCAGATCGAATGAGGTATATGGGTAAACCAGCTCTCTTTGGTCATGCGTAAGATTTGCGTGGCTGCGAGGAGCAAGATGATAACACCGATCAAAGGTCGATAGTACGCTTCGTCGAGTTTGTCCATCAGTAGCCAACCACAAATTACGCCCAGAATTGCAGGCGGCATCATTTTGCGAACGTAACGCCAGTCGGCATCTTTGCCATAGATGAGCATGGCCATGATATCGCCAGCGATGAGCATCGGCAAAACGATACCGGTTGACGTTCTCGCTCCGAACACATAAGCAAATACCAGGACATGAACTAGGCTTACCCCTGAAAAGCCACTTTTGGTGATCCCGATTCCCAACGCTGCAATGCCGAGGAGCAACCATGACGAGGGAGCTATGCTGCTCCAATCTTCCTGCAAGAACGACCACCCGCCATTCATGCCCGTCGCCCTCGGCCGGGATTGCCTTTGCGGTCCGTCATTTCCTGGAGGGCTTCATCTGTACTCTCCGGATCCACTCGCCGGCAGCATTCAATCAACTGTCCGTTCAGCGAGTCAAAGGGATCCTCCCATTCTTCAGGAGTCGTATTCTCTGGAGCGATGCTGCTTATCTCGTTCAGTAACAAAACAAACCGAAGCACATGCCTGAAGAGCATCCCTTCCTGTTTTTGAAATCCGCGGGCAACGATGTATTTGTTGAAGTCGCAATTGAACTCGAGCAACTCCCCGACGACCCAAACACCGCGAGTGTAGACGTCGTGAACTCCAGGGAAATCATATTGGAACAATCGTCTCAGCTTTTCTCCGAGTGCCAACGGCTTTGGAGGTGGGGGGCGGAAACGGCGGTCGTCTTCGCGACGCTGTTGGGAATCCTCCTCCTCATCATCATCGCCATCCCATCGGCCTAATAATTCAGAAACGCCAACGAGTCCGAGTTCTAATAGCTTAGGGTGCAGTATTTCTGTAGCTAAAGGACCGAACGGTAATTCTTCTGGAGGTGGTACCGGCACGAGCTTGGCGATATTTGCTGGGAGTTCCAAGACGCTCTCAAGCGCTTGAATCTTTTCCTTCATGTCAGCAAACTGTAAGTGGCTGATGAGAAATAGTCCGTAGATTGGATTCAGACTTCGTATTTCGGTTAGCAATTCGAGTCGGGGTGTGAGCGCAACATGTTCGGGTCGATACTCATCCAATTCGTACCCTCGCGATGCAACTTCGTCGGAAGACTTAGGATCCGAGGCTGCGGTCGCTTCGTCGGGTTCATCTTCGTCGGGCTCGGTATCGGAATCGAGGTTGGCCTTGGGAATCGAGGTGATATCTAACCATGGTTTCAACACCACACTTTCTTTGCTGGGGGTTTTTGTAGGTGCGACAGGTGCTTTTGGTTGCGGCTTGGGAATCAGTTCCAAAAAGCCTGCTGTCCAGAGAGTCACGAGCATCTGATTCAATTCTCTCTGAGCTCGTGGAATATCGGCGGTGGGAAGTAATCGTTTTCCGACCAGGTCCCGAAGAGGTTGAATCTTGGGATTTTGCTGCAGCATGAAAGCGAGGAGACGCCATGGAAGTGGACCTCGACTGGCAAGTCGCGCGGCTGGCGCTGTTCGAAGTTTCTCGAACTGCTCCTTGGTCCAATACGTTTCACCGGCGCGACGAGTCGGCATCTTCTTCTTGAGCTGCTTTTTCGCCTTGATCAAGTTAGGGTCTCGAGTGTCTTCGGGGATTTGGTCGTATTGCAATCGCCATCGGTTGTACTTCACATCATCTTCGTGGGCGAGCGCATAAACGAAGCCCTCTCGGTCAAATTGGGGTCTTCCAGCCCTTCCAAAAATCTGCTGAGCTGTGCTTGCTTCGATGATTTTCTTTTTCCCAAAAGGGCCTTTAACGAGGCTTGGAAGTATGACACTACGGGCAGGAAGGTTGATGCCGGCCGAAAGTGTTTCTGTGCAGACACACACGCTCAGTAATTTCTCTTGAAACAACACTTCAACCATCCTGCGATACTTGGGCAATATCCCAGCATGGTGGACGCCAACCCCTCGTATCAGGATCTGCTTGAGCTTTGGTCCAGCCCCCTCCGAAAAATCGAACTGCTCAATCCTTTTCGTAATGATTGCTTGCCGTTCTTTATCGATTAACTTCTTCCCCTTGAGCAATTCGGCGACTTGCCAACATTGATCGCGGTTGAAACAAAATACGAGTCCCGGTGTTCTGCGACGCGTATCATCACCCTCGGCGATTCGTTCCAAGTGTTCATCCAAGTAGGCGTCGTCGACCCATTCAAATTGCAGGGGAACCTTGCGGTCCGAGCTTTGTACGAGTTCGATATTTCGACCGTGAGACCTCAGTAGCCAACTGCAAAATTCGACTGAATTTCCGATCGTAGCCGACAGCAACATGAGACGGATGTGCCTTGGAAGCAAGCCGATGGTCAACTCCCAGACGATGCCTCGTTCTGGGTCATTAAAGCTGTGGAACTCGTCCATTACTACCGATGCGACATCGTCCATCGAAGATCCATCAGGTTGCAGGAGGCGATTGAGCAGAATCTCCGCAACAACGACGAGTACTGGTGCATCGGGATTTACGCGTCTGTTTCCTGTAATCAACCCAACGGAGGAAGCTGGAAATCCCCATCGCACCGCTGCTTGCTGGATTTCCTGAAGTTTTTGATCGGTCAACGCGATAAGCGGGGTCGTATAGTAGCAACGCTTCCCGGTCTGAAGGGCTTCATAAATCGCCCCTTCAGCGATTAACGTTTTCCCGGTTCCCGTTGGGGCACAAACCAAAACACCATGTTCGGCTGTGAACCAAGCTAACAAAGATTCCTCTTGTACGGGGTATGGCGGATAAAGCAATTGCCCAAAATACTCGGTGGCGAGGCTGTCTCGGTCAAAAGATGCGGTAGAGTTAACCGTCTCTTGCTTCGCGGTGGAAGAATTTGGAGAGGATGGATTGGAAGACGGCAATTGATCGCCCAATTATTTCTGGACCGTAAACCAGTACGTGAACCAATACTGGTGGACGGCATCATAAAGTTTTTGAAATCAGTCCTGAGATCGTATCACAAATTCGCTAGCCTGCGGAGAAACGATTGGTGAATCGAACTGAACCGGATACTAACTCGGAATTCGATCGATATGCTGGGAATTACGAAGAAGTCCTACAGAACGGGCTGCGAGTTTCCGGGGAGGATTCCGAGTATTTTGCTAAAGGACGTATGAGATGGCTTCTCTATCGGATCGGGAGAATCGCTCCCACGGAAGAACTGAAGTCGGGCATGGACTTCGGTTGTGGGACCGGCAATAGCATCCCTCATTTATTCAAAACTCTAGGCCTTCAGAAAATCGTGGGCCTGGACACTTCTGAGGAATCCCTGCACCAGGCTCGCAAGCGTTATAATCAGAACGATATTTCGTTTGCCAATCCATTTGCCTACCGGCCAGCAGGGAATTTAGACATTGTCTTTTGCAATGGCGTTTTTCATCACATTCCCATCGAAGCTAGACCAAAAGCTCTCGAAGTCATCCACGGCTCGCTGCATCCGGGGGGATGGTTCGCGTTTTGGGAGAACAACCCTTGGAATCCCGGGACTCGATATGTAATGAGTCGAATCCCGTTCGATCATGACGCCATCACGCTTTCGATCAAGGAAGCGAAGCAAATGCTTTGCGACAACAAGTTTCAGGTTCTTTCGGTAGATACCCGTTTTTACTTCCCGAGAGCTGTAAAATGGTTACGACCTCTTGAGCCGTGGTTTTGTAAACTCCCGCTCGGGGCCCAGTATTTGGTCTTGGCCCAGAGACCAAAATAGCCTTGTCTGATTGCTGCAGAGATCGCAAGTGACGTTCAAGAATATTCGAATCCTTTGTATCTCAATCATTGCATGCCTCATTTGCTACGCCAACGCGATCCGGTTTCGTTCGACGCGAGATCTCGCACTCGCGATGGATATCATTGGACAAGTATACGTCGAGCCGGCAGATCCTAAAGAATTGTACCGTTCTGCTATGAACGGCATGATGAAGTCGCTCGACCGACATTCCAGCTACATTGCAGCGGATTCACTCCAGTCGTTTCAATTGTATTTTGAGCAGCAGTTCGGAGGACTCGGGGTAAGCCTGGACGGACCGCCGAGACGCCCTCATTTGACCATCGTAACGACTTTATTTAACTCTCCTGCATTCCGTGCTGGCTTGCTTCCGGGCGATGTGATTACGAAAATTGATAACGAAGAAGTCCGACACAGCATGGTCGAGCAAGTTTCGAGCAAGCTTCGTGGCAAAGAGGGGACTTCTGTCTCGCTTGAGATCGATCGAGCGGGGAGTCTTTTTAGCAAGACAATCGTTCGTGAAAAGATCGACGTCGAAAGCGTTATCGGCGATCGTCGACGAGGTGATGGAACGTGGGAATACTGCATGCAATACGATCCTAGAATCGCCTACTTTAGGATCGAGCTTTTCGGCGAAAAAACAGCCAAGGAACTTCAGAAAGCAATAGATGGTTGCAAAGATACTGTGCAGGCGATCGTGATTGATCTTAGAGACAATAGCGGCGGTTTGCTTTTAGCGGCGACGGATATTTGCGATCTATTTTTGGATGATGGACAGATTGTCACCACGCGTGGGCGCGACCAAAAGATCGATGAAGAGATCGACGCTAACGTCGGTACGATCATCCCGAACTCTGTCCCGATCGCAGTAATCATCAATGAAAATTCAGCCAGCGCAAGTGAAATTGTGGCGGCCTGTCTCAAGGATCGAAAACGTTGCTTGGTCGTCGGTGTACGTTCCTTCGGAAAAGGGAGCGTCCAGAATGTGATTCCGCTCGAGGGAGGTAAAGCGGCAATGCGTCTGACCACGGCTTACTATTATCCACCTAGCGGATACCGAATCCATCGCAAGGAAAATCAACCTGCGGATACTTGGGGAGTCGACCCCAGCGATGGCTGTGAAATCGCACTGACCGGAGAGAAACTTGTTAAAACCATTGCTCGATTTCGCCGACGAAGTGACCCCATGGCCAATGGGATGACACCTTCTTCAAGTGCTGCGGCCCCCGCCGGCGAGTCTCGCGACCCAAGTCTCGAGGACGACAGCCAGTTACTGCTCGCGGTAAGAACACTTCAAGAGGCGATTTCCGAGAAACCGTAAGGGGTACGACAAGTGTTAGCGTCTAATGCTCATCAGCGACTGCGGCAAAAGCCTCTATCGGTCAAAAACCTGGCTCAGACGGAGTTACTTGACGCCGAGAGAGGCTTTCAGATTGGTCAGCAAATCGACTGCATGTTGGATTTCCGCTTTTTGACGTTGAGGCTCCTGGGGGATCTCTCGCTCGATTGTCAGTGGGCCCGTGTAGCCTATCTCTTTAAGTGTCTTTAAGTACATTGCGATGTCAACTTGGCCCTTGCCGAGAGGGACTTCGGCGCCCCATGTCTTCCCGGGTTGATCGCTCCATGTCGCATCTTTGCAGTGAACACTGCGGACATACTTGCCAACTTTGCGGAGGGCCTCGATGGGTTCCCCCATGCCGTAGAGGATCATGTTGGCAGGATCGAAGTTGATGAACAAGTTTGGTCGTTGTGTGTCCGAGATAAACTGCAACAAGGCATCTGCCGTTTCCTGGCCTGTCTCCAAGTGGATTGCTTGTTCGTTCTTCGCCGCGTGATCGCATAACTGCCGAGTCACTTCAACCACATCGAGGTACTCTTTGCTCTTGAGGTCGTGCG
>VGZN01000247.1 GCA_016872635.1 Planctomycetota bacterium
GAGCAGTGGCTGAACCGCTTGATCGAGATGGGCGTCCATTACGCGTGGTTCCACACTTACCGCGTCGTCGGCCCTAAACCATCCGTTGAATTAGCGCTATCCCCGGAAGAAATCGTTCGGCTAAGACGGTTCATCGTTCAAATGCGTAAAAAAGCCCCAATCGGGATTGTTGAACCCTATTGGGACGATCGGGGCGAAGCCCTTTGCCCGATGGCGACCGGCGTCAGTCACCACATCGGCCCATCAGGCTCCATCGAGCCGTGCCCCATTATCCAGTTTGCCCGCGAATCCATCCACGATGGCCCTAGCGTTTACCAAATCATGTCCAAGTCGGAGTTTCTGGATGATTTCCGGAAGGTTTCCGCCCAAGCCACACGCGGATGCGTAGTGCTTGAGCGGCCAGATCTGGTAAAACAATTGGTGCAAAAGCACGGTGCGTCCGACACGACCCAGCGAGGCACCGCTCTCGCGGAACTCGAAGCCCTGGAACCGCGAACTAGTCAACATCAGCCTGGTTTCGAAATCCCAGAAGAGCACTGGGTTTATCGGTTCGCAAAGAAGCACTGGTACTTTGGTTTTGGCGCGTACACATGATCCCCTTCGGAGGGTAGGAATAAATCACTATGCAGTTGCCCGTTTTGAGCTTGCCACGCGCGGTTCCTGTTCAAAAGGAACGCCAGCCCAAGGAAAATATCCCTCAGACTCGCGCCGAACGAGAGTACCTCCGATCCAATTTGCGATCCTTCATCGCTGAACACAAACCAGTCCCGCCCCTCTCGACCCAGGAACTGCGTCACCTCTCTGAACAATTTGTATCAGAACACGACATCGATCCAAAGTACGTCGATTACACGATCGTACTACTCAACGGCGAGGTATGGCGCGATCAATTGGCAACCGTTCCCTTCGAGCGACGACTGCTCCTCCTGCCCAAATGCCTTCGAATCGAAGACAAATGCCCGGCCCCTTTCGATGAGTTCGGATTACTCTGCAAGCAGTGCGGTTTGTGCACGATCCAAGAACTCCAAGAAGAAGCAGAGAATCTCGGTTACGCGGTACTCGTTGCCGAAGGCTCGGCTCTGGTCATGGCCATCATCGAAACAGGCAAGATCGATGCGATCGTCGGCGTTAGCTGCTTGTCGGTCCTTGAAAAAGCACACCCCTACATGGAAGCAGCAGCGATCCCCGGTGTCGCGATACCACTCCTTCAAGACGACTGCAAAGATGTCACCGTCGATCTTGAATGGATCTGGGAAGTAATCCACCTCACGAGCGAAGATCGAACCTATCGCCTGAACCTCGATGAACTTCGCAAAGAAGTGAAAGCGTGGTTTGAGCCAAGCCAACTCGATACCATCATGGGCCCCGCGAAGAACGAGACTGAACGGCTTGCCCGTTCCTGGCTAGCCAAGGACGGAAAGCGTTGGCGCCCATTTTTAACCGCCTGCGTTTGGAAGGCGCTCAACCCAGACGCCGACCTAGCTATGCCTGACTCGCTCAAAAAACTAGCGGTGGCTGCGGAATGTTTTCATAAAGCCTCTCTGGTCCACGACGACATCGAAGATGGCGATGACTTCCGATATGGGGAACCGACCTTGCATGCGGAACACGGCGTCGCAGTAGCCCTTAACCTGGGAGACTTGCTTCTGGGTGATGGATATGCACTCATCGGTGATTGCGACATCCCAGACCGTCAACGCGCATCGATCTTACGCGTTGCAACCTCCGGCCACCGCACGTTGTGCCTGGGCCAAGGCGCCGAGTTCCAATGGGCTAGGAACCCACGCCCACTGGCGTCGCTCGAGGTGCTCGACATCTTTCGGCAAAAGACATCACCGGCCTTCGAAGTCGCCCTGCTCTTCGGAGCCAACCTCGTGCAACACGATCCCGACACCTGCCAAACCATCTCGGAGTTCAGCGAAGCTCTCGGTATCGCTTACCAAATCCGAGACGATGTCGAGGATATGAACAACGGCTCGGCGACGAACGATCTAGTAGCTGGTCGGCCGTCACTGCCCCTCGCTATCCTCTACGAACGAGTCAAAGCAAACCCAGCTGAACTCGAGATCGTAGAACGAGCGTGGAGACGTCAAAGTACTTCTGAGGATTTGGCGAAGATCGACTCGCTCTTCCACGAATACGGCATCGGTGACCGTTGCCGATCCCTCCAAGAATCCTACAAGGAACAAGCCATCCGATGCCTGGCTAAACTGGACAACACCAGCCTTAAAGGCCTTCTGCGTCGTGTTATCAGCAAGATTTTCATTATGGAAGTAAAGGACTGGTGCAGTGAGTTTGAGGCTCGAAATGCTACAGGTCGCCCGACTGTCACCGGACATGTTGGGGGACTCAACGCAGTTAGTGGCTGATTTTCTCGTTGGCCAGCAACATCAAGACGGCGGCTTCTGCGATCGCGCAGGTCGTAGCGACATCTACTACACGACCTTTGGTATAGCCGGCATCATGGCTCTCCAGATGCCTTTGCCGGTTGATCCGCTTGTTTCTTACTTAAATGGGTGGATGCCCAAGCTCGATGTTCTTTCGCTTGTCGAACTTTCCTGCCTCGCCCGATGCTGGGCTGGATTACCGCCAGAAGTTCGACCGATCGATCTAGCCGATCGTGTCATGAATCGACTCGCCGCTTTTCATACCGCAGACGGTGGATATGGCACCGATGCGGGAGACTCTAGCGGCACTCTCTATGGGTGCTTCGTCGCTCTGAGCGCCGCACAAGACGTCCAGCGGACCATCCCGAACTCCGAAGCGATGTTGCAATGCATTCGTTCACTCAAGGCGGACGATGGCGGATATGCCAATAGCAAGGACATGCCGTTTGGACTCGTCCCTCCGACGGCAGCAGCATCCGCATTGCTACGTCATCTCGGCGAACCGAGCGATCCTGATATTCAACCGTGGCTCCTCTCCTGCATTCACCCCGATGGAGGTTTTGTCGTCGGGCCAGGAATCCCGATGCCGGACCTATTATCCACAGCGGTCGCACTCCATGCCCTAGGCGATGCGCAGTTCGACATCGAACCGATCAAAGAGCATTGCCTCGATTTCCTCGATACCCTCTGGACGGCCCGCGGCGGTTTCTTCGGAACTTGGGAAGACGATGCGCTCGATATCGAATACACCTACTACGGACTCCTTTCTCTAGGACACCTGAGCTTGTGAATACTCCAATCTCAGCCTCATCCTTCGAGACTATGCGCCAGAACGCACAATCCTCGCTACTGGCAGCAAGAAATCCAAAAGGACACTGGGAAGGTGAACTCTCTAGCAGCGCGCTATCCACGGCAACCGCAGTCATCGCCTTAGAAGCTTTCGTTCGATCGCGAGGCGAACTAGGCCAAGATCGTCGTGAAGCGATCACCCAACTGATTGAAGCAGGTCGACAATGGCTTAAAACGTTTCAAAACAAGGACGGCGGATGGGGCGATACCATTCAAAGCCTTAGCAATATTAGCACGACGCTGCTCTGTTGGGGTGCATTGCACCAAACAGTAATAGAGTTCGACCAAACGAATTTCCGAGCGACTAAATGGATCGAAAACTATGCAGTTGGCACCACGCCCGAAGTTCTCGCACCTGCGATTCGTCATCGTTACGGAAAAGATCAAACATTCTCGGTACCGATACTTACCGCTCTGGCGTTAACGGGCAGACTCGGAGAATCTTCGAAGGCGTGGAAGCTCGTACCACAATTGCCGTTCGAACTCGCAGCTTGCCCCAAAAGCTGGTTCGCGGCCATGCGTCTTCCAGTCGTCAGCTACGCTCTACCCGCCCTCATCGCGATCGGTCTAGTCAAACATCGCAAACAACCTTCATGGAGTCCAATCAGCCGAACGATTCGAGACATCGTCACTAAACGAACGTTAAACGTGCTTCAATCGATCCAACCAACGACAGGAGGCTTTTTGGAGGCAACTCCGCTGACCAGCTTTGTCGCCATGAGTTTGATCGGTGCTGGCGAGGGAAATCATCCAGTCGTCGAAAATGGCATCCAATTTTTGATCCAATCTGCAAGAGACGACGGCAGCTGGCCCATCGATACTCATCTTGCCACCTGGGTATCCACTCTTGCCATCAATGCCCTCTCGCACTCCGATGAGTTCGAGGCTCTCCTCGGCAAATCTGGAATCGATGCTCTGAAACCATGGTTGATTGAACAGCAATACACGACCCGTCATCCCTACACCGATGCCGCGTCCGGCGGGTGGGCTTGGACGCCTCTCTCCGGGGGCGTTCCAGATGCCGATGATACTCCGGGAGCAGTACTTGCACTCGATGCACTCCATCAACGATCAGCAAAAGATGACCTGAGCATTGCCAAGCGTGCCGAAGCCGGTATCGAGTGGCTGATCGGATTGCAGAATCGAGACGGAGGGATTCCTACGTTCTGTCGCGGCTGGGGTACATTGCCATTCGATCGCAGCAGCCCCGATATTACGGCTCACGCAATTCGTGCCATGATCTCTTGGCAAAACCGTTTGCCTACTTCGAACCAATCGAAAATCGAGAGAGCGATTCGTGCAGCTCTGCAATTCCTTTCAAAACGCCAAGAACCCGAGGGTGCGTGGACACCCCTTTGGTTCGGCAACCAATTCGCACCGGACGAATCCAATCGAACCTACGGAACCACCCGTGTTCTCCTCGCTCTTCTCTGCACCATTGGCCACGATGCGGAACTACCGAGAAATCAGTTTACGGCAGGACTGACCTGGGTTCTTCGATCGCAAAACCCTGACGGTGGATGGGGAGGAGAATACGACGTACCTTCCTCGATCGAAGAAACAGCCTTGGCGATCGAATCACTGACGGCCTGTATTTCCAAACATGCATCGATCAGTGGCTCAAAACTACTATCGGACTCCGATCATGACGCAACACTCTCTGCGATCCGATCTGGGCTCCAATGGCTGTTCGACGCAACTCAAGCCGGAACGGCATTTCCTGCGTCACCCATCGGGTTTTACTTTGCCAAGCTCTGGTATTTTGAGAAACTATACCCGCTGGTTTACACGGTAGCCGCGCTGAACCGCGCGCACTCCATTTCAACCGCGCTCTTCCCCGAACACAGCAATCGGAATTAATGCCAAATGGCGATCTATCTCGACTGCAACGCAACTAACCCGATCGATCCGAGGGTTCGCAACGAAATCACTCGGGTCTTCGACGCAGTTTACGGCAACGCGGGGAGCCCTCATGAGTTTGGTGAACAGGCCAAGCAATTGGTCGGCTTGGCTCGGGAACAAATCACACAAGTAACCGGAGATCGCCGCCACGAAATCGTTTTCACGAGTGGGGCAACGGAGAGTAATAATTTGGCGATCCTCGGTGCAGCAGCACACGGCCAAAAAACGGGAAAGATGCATTTGGTAAGTTCGATGATCGAGCATAAAGCGGTCCTCGAACCACTCCAGGTACTTCGCAAACAAGGCTTCGAAGTCACGCTGATTCGTCCTCAGAGTTGCGGTCGAATCGACCCAGACGAGATGCTCCATGCCGTACGTGACGATACGCTTTTGATCAGTGTCATGCAGGTCAATAACGAAACGGGCGTTATCCAACCTGTAGAAGCGATCGCGAACGGACTGACACAGCGAGATTGCCTGTTCCACGTCGACGCCGCCCAAGGATTCGCAAAGCTTTTGGAACCACTTCGAAATCCTCGCATCGACCTGATCAGTATCAGCGGCCACAAGATCCATGGACCTCAAGGGATCGGGGCGTTGATCGCACGACGCAAACAAGGCCAACTACCCCCGATCGCGCCGTTAATCTATGGAGGTGGCCAGGAGTTCGGATTGCGTCCAGGAACATTACCTGTTCCATTGATCGCGGGGCTTGGATTGGCAGCTCAACTCGCGGCAGCAGAGTTGAACCAAAGACGCGAGCATTGCATCATGATCCGGAAATCTGTTCTAGTATGGGCACAATCCGTCAACGGGATCATCCACGGCAGTCACGACTTCACCATGCCCCACGTCGTGAATCTATCTATCCCAGGCTTCACCGCAGACGAACTGATCGAACAATTCCAGGGCCTGATCGCTGTTTCCGACGGTGCGGCTTGCACAACAATCTGCACCACGCCAAGCCATGTTCTTTCCGCCATGGGAATTCGAGAGCCGGAACTAAGCGGTGCTATCCGATTGTCTTGGTCCTTCATGACGGACCACGATGAACTACATCGCTATTTACAGGCGGCCAAACAAAAACTTGGCCGATGACTTAGGGCCGAATTGCGTTTATGCCAACAGGGATTGGACTACCTTGCCATGGACGTCCGTCAAACGGAAGTCGCGACCTTGGTAGCGGTAAGTCAAGCGTTCATGATCAAATCCTAAACAGTGGAGCAACGTTGCATGAAGATCATGGATATGCACGGGATCTCGCACAATGTTGTAACCGTAGTCGTCCGTCTCCCCGATAACCGCTCCTGGCTTGATCCCACCACCTGCCATCCACATGGTAAAACAGCGTCCATGATGATCTCGGCCGTAATCGTCCTGCAGTGAGCCTTGGCTATACACCGTCCTACCGAATTCGCCTCCCCAAACAACCAAAGTATCTTCGAGCAACCCTCGTTGCTCCAAATCGTTGATCAATGCGGTCTGGGGCTGGTCGATGTCTTTGCACTGCTTCGGGATGTTCGAAGGAAGATTTCCGTGATTGTCCCAGCCGCGATGGTAAAGCTGCACGAATCGAACGCCTCGTTCGATCATCCGACGAGCCATCAAGCAATTGGAAGCAAACGATCCAGGCTTTTTGGAATCGGCTCCATACATTGCAAACGTTGCATCAGACTCATCGGAAAAATCCGTCAATTCCGGAACGGAGGCTTGCATTCGGAAAGCCATTTCGTATTGAGCAATACGGGTCGCAATCTCCGGGTCGCCATCCTGCTGCTGTTGCAACTCATTCAGCTGCGAAACACGATCGAGCATGGCGCGACGCAATCCTCGATCGATACCTTGAGGATCATTCAAATACAACACCGGCTCCGAGCCACTCCGAAACTTGACCCCCTGGTGGCTCGATGGCAGAAAACCACTCCCCCAAAGCCTATCCAATAATCCTTGATTCGCATCGCTACCTGTTCCATGGGAAATCATTACCACAAATGCTGGCAACTCCTCCGCTTCACTCCCTAATCCGTAACTCAACCAAGCTCCCAGTGAGGGCCTCCCCGGTTGCTGAGAGCCAGTCTGCATAAACGTAATCGCAGGATCATGATTGATCGCTTCGGTATTCATCGATCGCACAATCGCTATCCGATCGACGATTTTCGCTGTGTGTGGCAACAACTCGCTCATGAAATAGCCATTGCTACCCGCTGGAGCGAAATTGAACTTGGACGCCACCACGGGAAAACTCTTTTGGCCCGATGTCATCCCTGTCAATCGCTGCCCTTGACGAATACTGTCGGGGAGCTCTGTGCCATGCAACTCTTTGAGCTTCGGCTTGTAATCCCAAAGCTCCAATTGCGAGGGCCCCCCCGATTGAAATAGGTAGATGACCCGCTTCGCTTTGGACGAGAAATGGGATGGCTTGGTCTCTGCATGAGCAGTCGTATCGCTAAGTCCCAATTGCGACAGTGCCATCGATCCTAAAATCGAATGCTTCAAAAAGTGCCGTCGCTGTTGGCTTTTCCAGGATTCGAATAGTTCCATCGTCGGTTACCTCTTCGTGATGGTTTCGTCCAAATTTAAAATC
>VGZN01000248.1 GCA_016872635.1 Planctomycetota bacterium
GCCGCTGTTCCAATCTCCGTCCGACACCAGCACCACACCGAGCAATCCCGATGCTGTATCGAGAGCCGTGTTGAGGGGAGTCGCGAGATCGGTACCATCGCTAACACTCGCCGGAGGGAAACTACCGATCGTGACCCGAGCGATCGAATCAATCTCGCCCCATCGCTCCTTTGCGTACAATGCATCAACCGCTTCGGCACGCGTGATGGCCGAGGCACCGACACTGGTCCCCGTACCGCCGGGATCGGCCCCTGTCCCGCTGGGATCGGCCGACCAAGACGGGATTACGTCCTGGGTCTGCATGCTTGGGGAGCGATCGATCAGAACCGCTAGGATCGGTTTTTCGGCGGAACGAAAATCTTCGGTCCACTCGGGTTGGTTCAACAGGATCGCGCCTAGGATGATCGACGCGCAGCGGAGAAGTTCGAGCCAGATGACCGAGCGGGTGTAACCGCTCCTGCGAATCGCCAGCCACGACAGGATCAGTGCAATGGCGCAGAACGTAATCGAAAATGCGACGAGCCATGGGCTCGTGCTGAACGTGAGGGACTGCTGGGAAACTAGCTTTTCAGCGGTCTCGCTGTTTTCAGCCAGCGTCTGGGCAACGGTGGTGGGGGTCGACTGTGGTCTCATGCGACTCCAGTTTAGCTACTGGATTCCGAGCTTGTACGCTCGATTTGCATTTCCACCCCAGAACTTAGCCTCTTGGTCCCGGTTCAAGTCGGCGGCGAACATGCTCACAGCCGCGACCCAGTCGGCGTAGGTCGCCCGGAGCAAGCAAACAGGCCAATCGCTTCCGAACATCAGCCGATCTGCCCCAAACGCGTCGAGAGCGACATCCCAATACGGGCGCAGTATCTCCACGGTCCAATTCGGGTCCCGCACCTCTGTCACCAATGCGGAAAATTTGCACGCGATCTGAGGACGCTTGGCCAACTCCCGAAAATCCTTTTCCCACTGTTTGTCGATGCCCCCAGACTGGATCACCGGTTTCGCAATGTGGTCCAAAACGAACCGTTGTTCTGGATGCCGATCGATGAACCGGATAGCCATTGGAAGTTGCTTACCGAAAATTAAAACATCGTATGTCCAATCGAACTCCTTTAGCAGCGTCACGCCTGCATTGAAGTCTTCACGATCGAGAAATCGCTCGTCCGGTTCGTCCTGAACCACATGCCGGACCCCTTTGAGTTTCGCTTGACCGCGAAGCCCCTCAAGGATGCTACCGATCTTCGGATCGGCCAAAGGCACCCAGCCGACAACACCTCGGATCCACGGATTGTCTTTGGCTTGCTCCAAAAGAAATTCGGTTTCTCTGAGCTCCTGCCTCGCTTGAACGCTCACCACGTAATCGATGTGCGTGGCTTGTGTCTCCCGCAAAAGATCCCTGGGCACAAAGTCGCGCCGGAGGACTTGCATTTGAGGGCTGATCCAACCGTATTCTTTCTCCGAGTAAACCCAGAAGTGATGATGGCTATCGATACGCATCATGGTGTTACGCTCTCGTCTTCGATGTGCTGTATTTTTTCTAAGCGTCGTAGATGGCGTCCACCTTCGAATTCGGTGGCTAACCAAACGCGCACCAAATCACCCACGGGCCGATCGCCGATGAGGTCGCCTGGGAGGCAAAGGATGTTGACGTCGTTGTGGCGACGGCACATTTCGGCCATGACTTCGTCGGAGCACGCCGCCGCACGGACCCCTCGGAATTTGTTGGCCACAATCGCCGTGCCAAATCCGTTGCCGCAGATCAAAATACCTCGTTCCGCCTTACCATCTGCGACCGTTTTTGCAACGGAGACCGCATAGTCAGGGTAGTCGACAGCTTGATCGCTATCGGTTCCAAAGTCGATGATCTCATGGCCATCGGCAGTAAGAAGCGTAACGAGTTTGCCTTTGATTTGATAACCGCGATGATCACTGCCAACCGCGATTCGCATTTGAATACTCCGCTCTGCGTGTAAAAACGTGTTCGAATGAAAAGAGGCTTTTCCAGGTAACGAGAGGAATCGGTTACGAAGAAGTGCCCCAACGGATCAAGCTTGAAGTATCGAGGGACTGAATCCAGTGGGTGGTGTGGCGATCGAGTTGTTCGGCGCATTTTTGGTAAACCTCCAACGGGCCACCGAACGGGTCGCTGATCTCGCCGCTGTCGGATGCGATCAAGTGTACTTTGAATGCGGTTTCGGGCCATTGCGAAATGATCACGTTTCGATGCCGTTGCCCCATGGCCAGAATTAAGTCAGCTTGTTCGACCAAGTGCGAGTTGAGCTGGGTGCTTTGGTGGTCGTCGAGCGACGTATGGTAGGCGCGGATGGCTTGCAAGGCACCGTGCGACGCTGGGTCCCCACCAAATGCGGACACGCCAGCAGAGATGGCAACGATCGGGGATGATTTTTGCGAAGCCAATTCGGGAAACTGCTCCGTGAGTTTCTTCCTCATCAACGCGGCCGCCATCGGTGACCGACAAGTGTTTCCCGTGCACACGAACAATATTACGAGCTGGGAAAGCGCATCCAAATGCTCGCGAGTGACAATTCCCGCCCGCACGACGCGGCCTCGATTGCCATCGATCTCAACGACGGTCGGAATTCCAGGCGACTCTACCATTCCCGCATCGATTGCCAATACCGATTGGCCGGGGGGCAAATCCCCGACGGAGTAGGCCGCATCGGTTTCCCGTGTGGTGTTGCTCGACGGTGCGATCGCGCAAACCAATGGCCCCGAAACCAATTTTGTGATGTGATGCAAAACCTCATGCGAAGGAAGCCAGATCCGATATTCCCCTTGAGCCGAAATCAATTTCTCAACCACGGACCCAGGAAGGCATCGGAGGGAACTAAATGGATGCGAAATGCTGTGCTGCAAGACCAGCGGTCCCGGCCAAGCTTTACGGATTAATCGCCTCGCAGCACTCCCGAGATCGGGGACCATGTCGAGCGCCTCGTCAGGCGATCGTGAAATCACCGTTAACGGTAAATCCTGGTTCATCGCTCCAATGCGGTGAAGCTGCTCGACGGCGACAGGATGCAGTGCGCTCGCGACCAGCACGTAACATGTCTCCGTTGGAACGGCGACTACATGCCCTTCTGCTATCGCTTGTACAGCCAAATGGATCACGTCTCGCGGATCATCCGACCGTCTCCAATCCAGGATTTTTGTCATTCGCGCTCTCTAGCGAAGATCTCCCCAGCCTTCACTCCACACACCTTGCTATTGTACCCGATCCAACGAACCTGATGCACCCGTGTTTTCGGGGTTGTTTCGAGCCACAAGCGACTGAACGTCAGCGTTGGCGACGCAATCGCGGAGCGACCTGGTGGCCTCTCAGATTAGGCGATCCGATCGTTCGGGTCTGGCCGACACGAACACTTGGGCTAAACTGCTTGCTTCGTTGACCCAATCCCCGGACGTATGCCCTCGGGACGCAGGCTCGCTGCTGCTCCCGAACGGGTTGAACAACATCCTTACCGATTCCTACTGAAATTGAGCCATGGCTGCTGCAAAAACCGCGATTTCTCCGACCCGTGCCGAGGACTATCCAGAATGGTACCAACAGGTCATCAAAGGATCCGACCTCGCTGAAAACAGTGCTGTGCGAGGCTGCATGGTGATCAAGCCATGGGGGTACTCGCTCTGGGAGAACATGCAAAAAGGACTCGATCGCATGTTCAAGGAGACCGGACACCAAAACGCGTACTTCCCTCTCTTCATCCCAATGAGCTTCCTGGAAAAGGAAGCAGAGCACGTGGAAGGATTCGCGAAGGAATGCGCTGTCGTCACCCACCATCGACTGGAGCCGGATGGAAAAGGAGGACTCCGCCCCGCTGGTCCTCTCGAAGAACCGTTGATCGTCCGCCCAACGAGTGAAACCATCATCGGTGCAACGTACGCGAAATGGGTTCAGTCCTACCGCGATCTCCCAATTTTGATCAACCAATGGGCAAACGTCGTTCGCTGGGAAATGAGAACTCGCCTCTTTCTCCGAACGGCCGAGTTCCTATGGCAGGAGGGGCACACGGTGCACGCGACTGCCGACGAAGCCATGGAAGAAACGCGGAAGATGCTCGATGTCTACACGGACTTCGCGGAGAACTACATGGCTATGCCTGTTATCCGCGGTGAGAAAACGCCAGGCGAGCGATTCCCAGGTGCTGTAATCACCCTATCGATCGAAGCCATGATGCAAGATCGAAAAGCCCTCCAAGCTGGCACGTCTCACTTCCTGGGACAAAACTTTTCCAAAGCTCAAGAGATCAAGTTCCAGAGCCAAGCTGGACAAATCGAGTACGCATGGACGACTTCATGGGGCGTCTCGACCCGACTCATCGGCGCACTGATCATGACCCACTCCGACGATGACGGGCTGGTTCTCCCACCACGATTGGCCCCCACCCAAATCGTTATCATGCCGATCTACCGAGATGACAACCAAAAGGCCGAAGTGTTGGCCTACTGCGACAATCTCAAAAAACAACTCAGCACCCTTTCCTACGTCGGCGAATCGCTCCGCATTGAGATCGATGCTCGCGATCTACGCGGCGGCGAAAAGAAGTGGTATCACGTCAAACGCGGGGTTCCCGTTCGTATCGAGGTCGGCCCGAAAGATATGGCCAATAACGCAGCCTTCGTCGCGCGACGTGACACTGGTGAGAGCAAGTCGACCCCAGTCGCCGAACTTGTTGCCACTTTGCCTGGGTTGTTAGAAAATATCCAAAGTAGCTTGTTCCAAAAAGCACTAGCGATGCGAGAAGCCAACACCGTGGAACTCAAGAGTGAATCCGATTTTCGTGGCTACTTCAAGCCGGATGACGAACAAGGTCGCTCCAGTGGCGGCGGATTTGCCAAATGTTGGTTCGCAAGCGAAGAAGAGGTCCAACCGCTGCTCGATGAACTCAAAGTCACCATACGGTGTATCCCCCTCGATGCCCCCAAAGGTTCAGGTAATTGCTTCTTGACCGGGAAGCCATCCACAACCCAAGCGATCTTTGCCAAGTCGTATTAAAGAACACGCTCACTCGAAGTCGGTTGTTATCGTCCCCTCGAGGTTTCCTTCGATTTCCTCCTTCATCGCAATGTCCGGCCTCCACTGGCCTTGGGCCAGTGGAGCCGCGACTGGCAGCTAACACCTCCCACCCCCCGAGCCCGCTTCGGTTGGGGCTCCGTCCAGAATAAACCCCAACAACGGTCGGTGGTTTCGAAAATGGGCATGATGGACTAAAGGTATGATAGAAGGACCGCGGTTGCATCGGTCCCGCGATAGATAACACCTTCCGATCATGTCGATTTCAATCCTTCGTTCTGAACCGCCATCATGCATCTCGTGATTGTTAGGCAGCCTAGCTTAGAATGCCTTCCCCGTTATTGCTTAAATCGCATAGAGCAATCGAATTTTTCGAAAGTCGTTTTGTGGTTAACTCTGGTTGCGATCACTGCCGTTAGCACGACCTACGCGCAGGAAACGGCGATGGATGCGGCTGACGTTCTATTGAGCCAGCGTGCTAGCGACGATCTGAAGAACAGCGTGTGTAGCCAATGGAAATCCCACGCGGACGAAGTCTTGAAAATACTCGTTGCAGAGTTACCCATTGACGATAGCGATGAGGAATACCGCCGTATTCCTTGGATTTGGAAATTATCGATGGTTGCGACACGCAACGAAGTGCAATCGCCAGGGATGATTCTGAAATTGCTTGATATCGCAACGCCTGAACTGGAATCACCACTGCGCGACTGGCAAGCGGTGGTGATCGGCGGTGCGGTGATCAATGGACTGAGCCTTAACGGGCTCTGGCCAGACCTCGAACTAAAGAAGCTCCTTCAAAACGCACCGCCATTGAGAGAGCGATTGGATCGAGCAGTCCAACTCGCCGTCGCGATGGGGGACGATCCCAAGATCCGCACGGGAACACGCTACGATGCGATCCGGATGGTGGCCCTGAAACCCATCGAGGAATCGGTCCCCTGGATCCAGTCCTTCTTAAAGCAACAGACGGATGATGAACTCCAAATGGGCGCGGTTAGTGCGCTCTCGGATATCCAAAGCCATAAAATCATCGCACCCCTTTTGAGAGCACTCGAAACGCTGTCCGAAGGGAACCGTTCATTAGCGATCGATGCGCTCCATCGCACCCCTGTCCGGACCCTGGCGTACCAGGTTTTCCGCGAAACGGATCGGCAACAACGTGCGGCTCAAGGCTTGCCCATCGAAGAAGAGTTGTTTGTCGCCAAACCGCTGACTGTTCCCCATGCGTTCACACCGGGGATCGAAGGACCCGTAGGCGATAGCGAGGGGAATGTCTTTGTTGTCAATTTTGAAGAACAGCAAACGATTGGTCGCATGAACGCGTTAGGGTTAGGTGAGGTTTTCTTAAAGCTACCGGGTAAAAGCACCGGCAACGGAATCGTTTTCGATCCCGACGGAAACATGCTGATCGCTGATTACGTGGAACACAAAATTTGGAAAGTGGAATTGGGATCCAAAAAAATCTCTGTCTTTCTCCACGACCCAGCCATGAATCAACCCAACGATTTGGCGATCGCTCCCAACGGAACCCTCTACGCCAGCGATCCGGACTGGATGCATTCCCAAGGTCGAGTCTGGTGCATCGATCAACGAGGAAAGGGAAGGGTCGTAGCAACAGAAATGGGAACCACTAACGGCATCGATGTTAGCCCTGATGGAAAATGGCTTTACGTCAACGAATCGGTCCAACGCAAGATCTGGAGATTTACGATTCAAGCGGATGGTAGTCTCAGTGACAGAAAACTCTTCCAGGAATTTCCAGATCACGGTTTCGATGGAATGCGATGCGATGCAGATGGAAACCTCTACGTCACACGCTACGGTAAAGGAACCGTTGTTGTGCTACGGCCGTCCGGGGAAATTATTCGAGAGATCGACGTGTTGGGTGCAAAACCGAGCAATCTATGCTTCGGTGGCATCGACGGTCGAACGGTCACTGTCACCGAAGTAGAACATGGACGGCTCGTCCGATTTCGAACCGATGTTCCCGGTCGAAGTCATCGTCTCTTTCCAAAAACGTGGATCAACGACGCATGCCGATGGATCGATGGCGGAGAGAGTGAGGCAACGGGCATGACTCTGCCGAGGACCATCTCGGATACCGAATGGATTGCGCAGCGAGAGTCCCTTCGAAATGCTTGGCTGAATTTTCTTGGGCCGATGCCTGATCGAGTTGCGACACCATTGACTTGGACCGAAGTGCAGCCTGCGGAGAATAGCAGTTCGGCTCCGTCGCCAAAGAGGGAATCAACGAATGATGATGTACTCCGTAGCCATGTGCGCGTTGAAGTGGAACAGGGCGTTTTTATGGATGCAATCGTGCTGAGACCACGTCGCAATCCGAACCCTGGTAACCTCATGCCAGGATTGGTAGCACTACACCCCACCGTCAAAGAGACGATCGATGAAATCTCTGGCGTGACCACTCGTGGACCGCGGGCCATCGGTTGGCATTTTGCGAGACAAGGTTACGTGGTGGTATGTCCACAGTGCTTTCTGTGGCAAGACGTTTCAGGGTTCCAAGAAGCTGTTCAGCGACATCGCAATGCTCATCCAAACACTCTCGGTATGGCAAAGATGCTTTTCGATGCCCAGCGCGCTGTCGATCTGCTCGTTACCTTGCCCGATGTCGACCCGAATCGGATCGGTGCAATTGGACATTCCCTCGGTGCAAAAGAAGTCCTGTACTTGATGG
>VGZN01000249.1 GCA_016872635.1 Planctomycetota bacterium
GGGGCCACTTGGAGGCTTACGCTAGCGCTAGCGCCGTTGCCGCTCGAGCAAGAGAACAACTGCTTGCGGGTGCCGCGAGCATCCTCGCGCCCGAGGCCCAAACCGTCACCGCCAAACGTATTTATGAGGCAGCCACCGTAGGAGACGCATGGAGCCTCGGGCTGATCGACGAAACGGCAGATTACCTCGCCGTTGGAATCACGACCATCGTCCACACCGTCGATCCGGGCTTGGTCGTCCTCGGCGGTGCCATGAACTTCGGCGGCGCGAAATCTCCCGTCGGCCAACGTTTTCTGCAACGAATCCGAGACTCGTTCCGCAAACTGAGTTTCCAATACGTTGCTGATGGAACCACCATCGACTTTGCATCCCTCGGCGGAGACGCCGGTTACCTCGGAGCGGCCGGGATCGCTCGAACGGAATACCAAAAGAGTTTATGAACGGAAAAGACCCCAAAAGTATCGGGGAAATCCCCCTGTCTCGCATTCGAAACTTTTGCATCATCGCACACATCGATCACGGCAAAAGCACCCTCGCGGACCGACTCCTCGAAAAAACAGGGACGGTAGAAATCCGCCGGATGAAAGAGCAACTCCTCGACGCGATGGACCTGGAACGTGAACGAGGTATCACGATCAAGGCCAAAGCGGTATCGCTCCACCATTGGCACAATAGCGAACTCTACGAGTTGAACTTGATCGACACCCCAGGTCACGTCGACTTCCAATACGAAGTATCCCGGTCTCTCACCTGCTGCGAAGGTGCACTGCTGCTGGTCGACGCGTTTCAAGGCGTCGAAGCTCAAACGGTCGCTAATGCCTATTCGGCGATGGACCACGATCTAAAAATCATCCCGGTCATTAACAAGATCGACTTGAATCATGCCCGGGTCGATGAAGTCACGACGGAAATGGAACAAGTCCTCGGGATCGACCCAGACGACATTGTGAAGTGCTCCGGTAAAGCTGGCATCGGAATCGATGAACTGATCACGGCGATCATTGAGCGGATACCAGCCCCCTCGGGCGATCCCGCCGGTTCCCTTCAAGCGATGGTATTCGACTCCCACTACGATGATTATCGCGGAGCGATCACCTACGTCCGCCTGATGAGCGGTGAAGTCAAACGCGGCGACAAAGTGCGATTCTATCGCGCTGGAGTTAACTACGAAGTCCTCGAACTAGGGCAGTTTGTCCCTGAGCGAAAACCAGTCGATAAGCTGCGTGCGGGTGAAGTCGGTTATCTGATCTGCAACATCAAGTCTCTCAAAGACGTTCGTATCGGCGACACCGTTGTCCACGCCAACCATACGACGGTCGAAGCCCTCGAAGGCTATCAACCTCCGAAACGGATGGTTTACTGCGGACTCTATCCGAGCGACGGCCAAGACTTCTCCGAATTGCGAGATGCTCTCGAAAAACTCTCGATCAATGATCCATCGTTTGAGTTCGCACCCGAGACGAGCGAAGCGTTAGGTTTCGGATTCCGTTGCGGATTCCTGGGGCTGTTGCATATGGAAATTATCCAGCAAAGACTCGAAAACGAATGCGATATCGATCTGGTTCAAACCGCCCCCAACGTCACCTATGAAATCGTCAAGCGTGGCGGGGAAGTCCTCGAGATCCATCGCCCTCAAGAAGTACCCGATTCCGGTGAAATCGAAGAGTTTCGCCAACCGATCGTACGAGTCAACTTTGTGTTACCTACCGAGTTCATCGGTGTCGTCATGAAGCTCTGCCAAGATCGTCGCGGGATTTTGCGAGGGAACGAATACCTGAGCGGTACCCGTGCACTCGTTAGCTACGATCTTCCGCTGGCGGAAGTCATTTACGATTTGCACGATAAATTAAAGAGTGCTACCCGCGGGTACGGAACCATGGACTACGAGATCATCGGTTATGAAAATGCCGATTTGGTCCGAATGGATATCTTGGTCAACGGAAAACGCGTCGATGCGCTCAGCATCATTTGTGATCGACGAGACTCGGACCGTCGCGGACGCGCCGTTGTAAAAAAACTCAAGGAAGAAATCGACCGGCACATGTTCGAAGTAGCCGTGCAAGCTGCCATCGGTGCACGTGTGATCGCACGCGAAACGGTCCCCGCGATGCGGAAAAATGTGACCGCTAAGTGCTACGGCGGGGACATCACCCGAAAGCGTAAGCTGTGGGCGAAGCAACGCGAAGGAAAGAAGCGGATGAAGTCGATCGGTTCCGTCGATATCCCGCAGAAGGCCTTCATGGCGGTTCTCGATACCGGCGCCGATAACAAGTAACTCGCCAATTTCGACAACAGGAATTTCGACAACAGGAACGGATTCTTCATGGTACGCGAACGCAAAATCTCAGCACCAGAACCCGACGACGACGATTCCGATCTCGATGCCAATGAAGAATCAAGATCCGGAGCCGACGCAGGGTTTTCGCTCGGGTCGTTGGGACCAACCGCGTCCAATGCGGGACCACCCGAGAACGATGCGATCCTTCGACCTCGTTCCATCTCGGACATGGTTGGCCAACGGGAGGTCATGGAAGTGTTGCAAATCGCTATCGATGCTTCTAAAAAACGCGGCGAACCGCTGGGACATATTTTGCTCGATGGTCCTCCAGGGCTCGGAAAAACAACCTTTGCTGTTTGCATTCCACGAGAACTCGGGGTCAAGGTCGACATGGCCAGCGGACCGAGCTTGAAAGCCCCCAAAGAAATCCTGCCGTACCTGACCAACCTAGAACATGGCTCGGTTCTGTTCATCGACGAAATTCACCGGTTGCCTAAACCGGTGGAAGAGTTCCTGTACACCGCCATGGAGGATTTCCGAATCGACATCGTCCTCGGCGAAGGTGTCAACGCTCGCACCCTCAATCTCAAGCTCCAGCAATTCACACTTATTGGTGCGACGACTCGCGCCGGGATGCTTAGCGCTCCACTCCGCGATCGATTTCATATCCGGCAACACCTCGGGTACTACACGGTCGAAGAACTTGTAGAAATCATCAAGAGAAACGCAAAGAAACTGAATGTCGAAATCTCCGACGATTCCGCTGCGGAAATTGCGAAACGTTCTCGAGGAACACCGCGTATCGCCAACAGCCGACTGATGTGGGTGCGAGATTATGCCATGAGCAAATCCGATGGCAAGATCACGAGAGATATCACCCACCGAGCTCTCGAGATGGTCGGTATCGATGAAATCGGACTCGATAAACAAGACCGCCGATACCTGGAGACCTTGGTCCAAATATTCAATGGCGGACCAGCGGGCGTCGAAGCGGTCGCCCATACGATGAGCGTTTCCGCAGACACGCTCGAGGATGAAGTCGAGCCATTTCTACTCCGATCGGGATACATCATTCGAACGCAACGCGGTCGATGCGCCACCGCAAAAGCTTACGACAAGCTAAAAATAAAAGTGCCAGACAAGAAGCAGGGCGACCTGTTTTAAAGAATCCACATTGGGGGATCCGCTCGAGGCGAGCGATGCTATTATCCGCGACGGCGTCGACTCGTGATTAGATCCGCACCAAAATCCGAATCGGCAAAAACATGGTCGAAATCGACCCATGACGCTGCAGGATTTGCTTCGCCTTCTCCCCCTGATCCTTCGCCCGCACCGCCGCCACCGGACAAATGCGCATTGATGTAGTTGATGACGATCAACACATCGATCGCCTCTAAAATGCGATCACCGTTGACATCCCAATACGGTGGCGATGCCCCATCCGTAATTACCAATTCTCTCGCACCGTTTCGATTGATCTCGTTGATCAGTACCAAGACATCGATGGCCGTGATCAATTGGTCGTTGTCGACGTCCTCCCGTTGAATCTGGTTTTGCCAAGGAGAGACTTGTTTTTGTAGTGAGAAATCGTTTAGAACAGTTCCAGCGAGCGACGAGACATTGACACTTTGTTTGCCATTGTTCGGTTGCACCATCTGGTACCCGCTATCGGGAGGCACAATCTCGATCGTATAGCTACCTGTCGGAATGCCTGGGAATTGATAATTTCCCGTAGTCCCCGTAACGATTTGGCTCGGCAATCCATAGCTCACTTGTTCGATGCTGATCATCGAATCCATACGCCCATAGATGACGACACTGGTGATCGGATCGAGGGGTGAAGCGATCGTCACAAGTGCTCTCTCACGATCGGCGAGTTTGGTGGACTCAGACCTCGCAACCAGCTTGCCGCTCGCATTGTAGCCATCGATCCGCGCAATCGCGTTGGCTTGCGCGCCGATCACATTTGCGGCTACGGAATTTGTCCCCTTGGCAATCGTCAGCTTTAACTGAGTATCCTGTCCACGGAAGAATGGACGGAATCCGGAAGCAGACCACATGTAGGGTTGAAACAGTTTACCGCCGGAGACATTGTTACTGTCAGGTTGAATCGAGATACGACCATCTGCTTCTTGTCCCACGCTGGATATAGTCACACCGTTGATCGGTCCTGCGAGCAACCCTTGAGGCAATTCACTAGATCGGATGATGGTAGTCGTCCGTGCAGGCTGACCACTGGAATCCAGCAATCGAACGGTTGTTCCTGCGACTCCAGCCTCGTTCGACTGCCAAATCCCATCCTTGTTAAGGTCGTTCCAAACATACCCAGAAATCCCACCCGACTCGGTGGAACCAAACGAGCCTGTTAGAGGCCCAGTAAAGAGATTGCTGAAAATACCTAGCTTGGATTCGACTGCTCGGATTTCGATCGCACCTACTGTCCCCGATGGGACCGGAATCTTCAGGTTCAAGCTAACTTCATAAACATCCGGAGATAGAGCAGTGATCCATGAACCGCCGTTGATTCGGTACTCGATCCTACCAACCTTATTAAGCGTGATGTCGTTTTGGTTTCCTGAACTATTCAAGTTCGGGAGTGCTTTGGCTCGTGCGGTTCCTTGGAAGGAGTACTCCCCTTTGGCAATGTCCAAACGCCCTTGTCCACGCAACTCTAGCGGCACATCCAACACATCAAAAATTCCGTCGCCATCGAAGTCTTGCCAGCCAAGGTGAGCCAACGTTGCATCGGCGGTGGTGATATTGGCGAATGCCCGTTGCAACGACTCGGCGTCGGACATGATGCTGTCGACTTGAACAAAACTAGAGTTTGGATTGGCATCGATCGCATTGGTATTCTGAGTGTCGTAATATCCGCGACGCTGGTAGTAGTTCGCACCGCCGTTGTACTCATCCCGAGCCCAAAACATATGGCCCGTTTCGTGGGTGAAGGTCGACACAGGCCTCGTGGAGGGAACCACTTCAAACAGGCCACCCGCGAACGAAAACGCTCGGCTGAAGGAACCATTGGCTGCAAACGCTCCATCGGCGTCATTTTGCGAGTTCACCACAAAGATCGAAAACGACCAATCGGTATTCAGCTTCAAACGCTGACTGTTATTGAACGCTCGAGCGTTTTCTTCCAGCAAGGCGTTCTGGGAAAAACCGCTGCCCACTAAGAACTCGGAAACCCAAAGGCTATAGTCGTCCGACCTCCGTGAAATCGGCTCGTACCCGGACTGGAATGGCACATCGACGTAGGTTCGGTCGATTACAAATTCGAGCGTGTGCTGAGTCGTTTTCTTGGCTAGAAGTTGCCTCCACCAGTCCAACCCCGACTCGATTTTTGAGAGAACGCTCGCTTTTTGGTCGGGAGTCCAATTTTCGGTGCTCGGGTCAATCTGCCCGTTGCTTTCAACGAATACAGGGGTCACTGCAATCCGCCCCAGCATGAACTCGCCAGTATCCTCCGGCGCAGCCCCATACGGGAGCCCAGCCATCAAGGCGCGTTCTTCCAGCGTTTCAACCGTCGGTTTTCGTCTCATGGAATCAAGTATATGTGGCCGACGAAGCCCGCCGCCGAGGCATTTCAAACCACTTGGGAACTAGCGATATCACCTACCCGATTGTATGGGCAATTCCGATCACGAGGGCCAGTAATAACTAGCCATTGTCGTAAGATGGATACTTGGTCACTTTGGTTCCCCTGACTCTCGAGAAGAAACGCACACGTATAGGACGGAAGCACCCGGTCCAGCCCGTTTACAGTCGCGAGGGGGGAAATCCAAGTCCTAGGATTAGAAATCCGCACTTGATCGCAGATTACCCGAATCGAAAAACGCGACGCCTTGTTCGGAGCAAGAAACCAACAACAGCACAGGAAGATGCTAACAATACAGCAGACGGTTCAGGAACGGCAGTGATCGAATAGGACGTCGGCCCCTCAATTGAACTTGTGATCACTGTGCTGCCATCATCCAGGTGAATCTCGGATAGGCCGAGCGTATAATCGCCAGGAGAAACTACCGCACCAGATGTAGATACTGTGATCGCTGCAATCGCCGTATTCGTGGTCGTAAATTGAGAAATTCCGTTGCCACTCACTCCGTCAAAAAACCCTTCTGTTGGAGATTTGAGATAGTCGACATACCAACCGAAACCTCCGATGTTGTTTGAAGTGGTTGTAAAAACCCCGCCTGCTCCATCAGAGCGGCTCAGCGCGATATTGAAGCCAACAGCCGAAAAATTTTGTGTTCCAGATTTTGTTCTAGCGACGACTTCAAAAATCGCAGAAGTGCCTTGGTTGATAGGAGCCGGCGTGACCTTGGCAACAGAAAAAACAACTTCTCCAAAGACGTATTGTGATGAGCAACACACCAAAAACAGAACAAGTAAAACAAGTAACTGGAGAGTCCGCACAGCCATATGTCAAAAACTTTTAATAACCAAGTTATACGGGCAAAAGCAGATTATAGCCCAAAACGACCTCGAATGCAGATTTATCCAAGTTTTCTACGAAAACTCCATTTCGCATTCTTTCGCTCTGGACCGGTCGTCTCTCCTTCAATGGTCCCGATTATCAAATCGACTCCATGACTGCTCTCCCATACGGAATGGCTAGGGGGACTATCTTCTATTCCGCCTTTGTGAATCTCAGAAAAAACCATATCGATCGACTGCTCAACGGTATGAATCTGAGATGTTGCTCGAGCAACATTGGAAGATGACTCCCGCGTCCTTGTCCATACTTTGGTGGTTTCGGATGCCAACACGGGAACAACCAACAAAACCTCATGGCTCCACCCCTCGCCTTCACCTCCGGAGCCAGTCGGAGGCACAACAATCTGTGTTAGTCGAAGGCCAACCATGCTGAGAGCAGACCCTCGGTCGGTCGACCTTACCCTCCCATCTTTGTTCAGATCCAAATTTGATGTAACTGGAACACTTACGGACGGGTTGATCCCAGCCGTTATCAAGGTCACATCAGAAGTTCTCACAAAAAAACCACCCAGTTCAATGGTTCCGTTTACTTCGCCTTGAAGGTGGCCAAGATAATAAGTTTGCGAGTAAGAAAGTCCCGTCGATGCATTGGCTTGCAACTTGATTTGCAACCAACGGTTCATAATGGCTCCGTCTGGCCACTCAACGCGAACCCTGGCCGGGGTATTGCTTGTGCCGGGTGTTACAACGATCGCAGACGGAGTTGGTGCAGCAAACCAGGAACTCGGTGGATTGCTGTCCGATGCAAACGCGCCTGTCGGACTCATCCGGAACGAAATATCCGAAGCAGAAAGGCTCGTGGTGGCCAACCCTGCGACGTCAAAGACGAGGCCATTGATTCCTGCAGTGGTATTAATCAAGTTTGAAAAGTCCAGCGTTTTCGCCGTAACACCAGACTTTGCCAGAACCTTCGCAGTATCCAGCGCCGCGTTCACACTGG
>VGZN01000250.1 GCA_016872635.1 Planctomycetota bacterium
AACCAAGCTGCTGCACCATAGCCTGAATACTCGCCGCGAAATACGGTCGGACAATCAAAACGAAACCGACTCCCATGTTAAAAACATGATCCATTTCGGACTGCTCAACCTCGCCGAGCCGTTGCAGCCATTGGAAGACGGGAGAAATTTCCCACGAACCTCGTTCGAATACCAAGTCAACCGTCGGGGGAAGTATCCGCTCGGTGTTTTCCAAAAGTCCACCACCGGTTATATGGGCCAAACCGTGCACGACATTCTTCACTTTGTAGTGTGACAGCACCTTGCGAGTTAACTTACTATAGAGCAGCGTTGGCTCCAAAAGTGCGTCAGCAACCGTTTGCTGTAAATCGGGAACATAGCTGTCGAGCTTTAACCCAGCTTTATCGAAAATGATCTTTCGCGCCAAGCTGTAGCCATTGCTGTGGATCCCGGATGAGTTCACTCCGAGAATGACATCGCCATCAGCGATGCTCTTTCCCGATACGATATCTTTTTTGTCGACGACTCCAACACAAAAACCTGCCAGTTCATAGTCGCCTGCATGGTAATGGTCGGGCATGATTGCAGTCTCGCCACCGATCAAACTGCACTCGGCCTCGATGCATCCGTCCGAGATGCCTTGGACCAATTGCTCGAGCAACGCCGGATTGTCCTTGCCCATCGCCACATAATCGAGGAAGAACAGCGGCTCTGCCCCCGTGCAAAGCACATCGTTGACGCACATAGCAACCAAATCAATTCCGATCGTGGTATGGCGTTCAGCCCCAATAGCCACTTTCAGTTTCGTCCCGACTCCATCCGTCCCGGATACCAAGATCGGCTGCTCATAATTCCTCGCGAACAGTCGCTGAGAAAAGTCGAGAGCAAACAAACCGGCGAACCCACCGTCATTTCGGAGGACACGAGGAGTGAAAGTTCGGTGCATCAGTCGGGGTAGCCGCTGCATCGACTCTTCGTACAACTCAAGATCAACACCGCTGTCTTTGTACGTGATGGCCATGCAAACTCAACCGATGTAGGAACGCGAAAAGCGACAAAACAAAAATTCACTGCAAGCTTCCAAATCACGGGACCCGTTTTCAGGGGCGACGACTTGAGACAGCCAGATTATCGCCAACCGCGAACTCTCGGCGAGGGGTTATCAAAGAAATTCAACCGCAAATCATTGCGGTTTCGACGAAACCACTAACCCCCACCGATAATCTCTTGATCAAAATAATTGATGCACATCCCCGCATCCACGACCAGAGTCTGCGCATTGATTCCCGACGAGCGAGGACTGAGCAGGAAAGCCGCAACATTCGCTACTTCTTGCGTAGTCAATCCATCCTTTCGCGGAATCGCCCGCTCGGCAAACAGATAGGCATCCACATAGCCCGGGATGCCCGCGGACGCACTTGTCTTGAGCAAGCCAGCACCCACGGCATTGAAGCGAACCCTGGAGAAACGGCTGAAAGACTTGGCCAAAAACGCCAGCGACGAATCGAGGGCCGCTTTGACCGGCGCCATAAATCCGTAACTCTCACTCGCCATCTTTGTCGTCGAAATACTGATCGTCACAACCGACGCATCGGAAGCCATACAGGGCTTGAGAGCGTTGCTTATGGCAATGAATGAAAAACAGGAAATATCGACCGCCTGAAGGAACTGACGTCTGGTCGTCTCATGGAAGGGCTTAATCCCATCGCTGTAGTCAGCAAAGGCAATCGAATGACAAACGCCCTGAATCGGAACGTTCGCATCCGCAAGCTCCCTCGCGACCCGATCGATCTCTTCTTGCTTTTCAACATCACAGACCAAGACGGGACGTCCAGGGAAAAGCTTTGAGACCTCCTCCTGCCGCTTGGGCGTGCGCACGACGTAAACCGTGTCCGCACCAGCCTCTTCAAGGGTCTTTCCAACAAACGCAGCCACGCTCTTTTTGTTGGCTACCCCAAAGACAACAACCCGCTTACCCTCTAACTTCAAATAGTCCATCAATGCCTACATACCACCGAATGAAGGACCCGCAGTGCTCGTTGCAGTCACTTTGTCCTTGATGGACTTGTTGGATTCCGACTTCTCAAGCACATCACCAATGTCCGAGCCAGACCATTTGGTGTTGATTAACTTCAGGTTTGCGAACTTTTCATTGGCCTTCCAGCTGTCCAACCCTGTAGTATCCAAATCCGTTGCTTGAATGCTTAGCCGGCGAAGCCGAGGCAGGGTCAAAAATCGCTCGATGGTTTTCGAGTCGATCTTGTCGCATTTAACGGAAAGAATTTCTAAATCGCGAAATTCCAAGAGCAATTCGATATCAGCGGGGGTCAAACCCGGATCTTTCCAGTAGACAACCTGCACCGGGAGTGGCTTCATATCGTTGATGTATTTTTCCAACTGCGAAGGCTCTTTCGGTGGCTCTTGCTTCTTGGGAGCAGCGGCCCCCTCGGCTCCTTCCTCAGAACCTTCGGCATCCCCACCGCCTCGGCGACGGTTGTTCCTGGGTTGTACAGCAAACTCGTCCTCATCCCCACGATGCTGCAATTGCACAAAGTCTCCGTTCTTGGCCTTCAACCTAGCGATGCGACTGTTGTGGGTGAGCCAGAACGAATAGATGTATCCGCAAAATCCCAACGCTCCTGCCAATAGCAACAGCCCAAGGATCGCTGCGGGGCCAAGGCCCTTCTTAGGTGCTGGAGGCGGCGGTGCCTCAGGTTCCATGAGTTCGTCAGACATGAACGTTCGCCTGTAGAAGAAAGGATTTAAAAAGGAACTGCAATGTATTTCCGTTGGAAATCTGGAAGGCTGTAACCTAGATCGCAATCAGCGAAATGAATAGAACCGGCCCACTACGATTCCGCTCCGGCATGCTCACCCGAGCGTGCCATCTCACCCGCAAGTATCGCCTGGGACGGAGGAATACATTCGGTAAGTACATCATGCGTCTGTCAGGCATGATAGACCGGCGGGAAGACTTTGTCACGGGCTCCGCAACAGAACGCCACCTCAAAATCCATCGCACCGGCGTGGGGCTCTAGGCTTCGCTTAATTGCCCGTTAAATCATGGGCAATCGAAAGCTCCTGCAACGTCCCCGCTGTCACATCCTGGATCCGGAACCGGATCTGAATGGAAGGCATCTTGTAAGCAAACGGAGGGCTGGTTTCACGCTCCCCCTCCTCGTCGGTAGCTCCATTTCCGTCGTCGTCCAAACCATCTACGCCGGCATCTGGTAGAAGGTTGGAAGCGGAAGCGGCGAGTCCAAATCGGACCAAACCATTCGCGGACATACCGAACGACTGCCTGTTTCCGTCGGATTCATAGTAGTCAGTAAAGGTATCGAATGTTGGCTGATACACGTTGGTGGTAGTGTTGAATCGACCCGACCTGATCATCGCAGCCGTGGGTAGCACCGTCGTCCCCATCGACAGCGGAGCAAACCCCGATAAAGCCGAACTCCAAAAGTTCGCTTGCATTTTGATAACCAACTCCCAATCCTTCTTAAAATGCGCCATTCCAGGCAATCCACCGGTCATGGTCACCGTCTGGGAAAAATTATTGATTTGGTTAACGACACGCCGTCCCCAGCATAAATCAACAAACGTACCTGAGTTAGCGACAACGGGAGTAGAGCCCTCGAACTGGAGGATCATCAACGCATAGCCTGGGTCACCAGGCCCCACGATCAAATCATCCGTCTGAGGCCAACCGGCTTCGCTGCGATCGTCTGTGGTTCCGTTGCTATCGTCGTCGACGCCAAAAATCCCCCATCCTCCGTCTGCGCCAGGTGCTGCAAATTGCTGCGCTGTTGCATCAAATCCACGGACGTCGAATCCAACCACATTAGAGGCAACGATTTCCTCCAGGGTCGGCAATGAGATCAGTGCGCCAGCGGTATTTCTCGAAAGCGACGTCCTGAAAAATGCAGCAGGTATGAAACCTCGATCAAATGGCTGTAAGGTCCCATAGTCGATAGCCGTTGGGCTTCCACCGTCATCTTGCGTCACATTGCCATAGGCAAGATTGGTCATCTTCAAGTACCCGCCGGTGGAATCGGATTCGTTGGTCAGTGCTAAAACCGGCATGGAAGCAGTATTGTCACCGCTAGGCGCTACATAGTGAGCAAACCGATTTTCAGGTAACTGTAAATCCGCAAGCGAGTTCGTCTTCAATACCAACGAATCGCGCACAGAATCGTAAAACGGTCGAACCGATAGATCGCAACGTTGGTATGCGAAACGCATGTGGTAACGGAAACTATCGGTACTACCTACCGAGACAGGCATGGGACGGGCACCCACCTGCGGATCGCTCGGAATCGACATGCCAGAAGGAGGAGTGATGTTCAAATCTGGTCGGATTAAAAGAACACGGCGGCATAAGGCAATGCGGTCAGGCATACCATCCGAGTCTGGAATCCCATCGCCAGTACGGTCCACAACCGGAGCGGCATCAAGGACGGGGTTGGATGGAGGAATCGCCCCGTAACCACTACCCCCAGACTCCGCAATGTCGATCGATCCCAAATCGTTGAGCGGTCGCATGAACCACGCAACTTCCGCGTACTCAGAAGCGACGGTGACTTCAGTGAAATAATCATCTTCGACAATCGCACTGCTCGAACCGGTGGTGTTGTATTGGTGGATCTTTAGCAATGCCAGAGGAACCCGCCCTCGGAACCATTCGCCATCGCGAGCCTTGGCCGTGAACATCAATACATCATCGATATCCGACCAGCGACTCGCACTGATTTTATCTTCGATCTCAGCCCCCGCTGGATTGTAATTAAATAGCATCGCCGTCGAATCACTCAGTGGGCCATCATAGTACATGAAATACCCGTTTGCCGACTGGTAGGATTGGGGCAACGTGTTGGTATTAACGGTCAAACCGTTCAAATCCGATCGAAGCAATCCCGAAAGCGAACGCAGTTGATCGCTCCCAGTCAATCGGGCCCGACCCGCCGTTACCCCTTCACTCATGGTCTTGAAACCTTGAGCAAGCGCCAGCATGATCAGTAGTGTCAATGCGGTTGCGATCAAAACCTCGATCAAGGTCATGCCGCGATGATCGTTCCTCGACATGGTAAAGTTGCCCCTTCGCCTCGCAGCCGAAACGACGCTTGGCGAATCGACTGCAAACGACTGTCCGTCGAATGCAATCACCGGAAGGTCAGCCGAACGCGTGGACAGACTGACTGCAGAGAGCCTCATCATGAAACAACTTTCCGTAAATAAAACCCGCAGCAAAAGGAGGAGGGTGTGTGGTCACAAGGATGGTGGTGGAGGCTGATCACCACTCGTTCAATTACACCTTCCTATCGGCCAAAAGTCAAGTTTTCTCGATGTTTCACCGCAGGAATCGACATGGGAAACCTCCCTAGCTGAGGTGTTTTCAGGCTGATCGTGCGCCGAGCCAGCCCGTTTTGCACCCGTAGGCATTCTCCACAGGCCTCTTCCCATTTCGACTCAATCCCCGAGCAGTACCTGCTCCAATCGCCCTAGATTGGCCTCCACGCTAAATCGCCCCTTCACCAATTCCCGGCCTTGCCGTCCCATATCTCGACGCAAATCAGGATTGTTCAGTAGCCTCGCAAGCCCCTCAAACCACTCCTCCTCATTCGACGCAGCAATCCCAACTCGATCCCCAGCCAGAATATCGGCGTTCACCCCAATCGGTGACGCCACCGCAGGAATCCCAATCGCCATGTACTGCACCAGTTTGGTCGCCGCCTTGTACTTCATCCACTCTTGATCGTTCGGTAACGGCATTATCCCTATATCCATCGACCGAAGAAACCCAAGCTCCGTTTCCGGGGCCCATCGCTCAAACCGGATATCAACTCCCGTCAAGTCAATCCCACGGAGCGGTTCATCGGTCGGCGCTACCACTAAAAGGGTAAACGAAGACTCCCTCGACAACCTCTTCAACGCTCCGGCGCAAACACGCATAAAAGCCAAATTCGAGGTCGTTCCCATCCATCCAATCGTCGGCTTGATCGGTGGAATTGTCGGGTAGTCGCGGCAGTGATACCTAGCCAGCGACACCGACGTTGGTATCTCGGTAATCCGATCGTGAAATTGAGACACATACTCGTACAAAGGACGATTGCTGACGATCACATGATCGCTCATCCGAATCAGCTTGGGAATCTTTTCGGGGAACTGTAAAAAGATTGCGTCATCGACATCCAAAACCAATCGTCCTGTTAGTCGACGGAACCTCGCATCCATCCATGTGGTTTCATCATGAAACACCCCTCGCTCCAAATAAATTGTGTCAGGCCGAAACCAGCGAGCATCGAGGCTTTGCAACCAGCGGTTGGCTCGTTTGATTTGACAACTCGGACGCCAACCCAACTTCGGATAGTAATCGTAAACACTCGGATGGCTCGTCCACATCCGGCATCGATGCCCGCGTGCCTCCAATGGCTTCTGGAAAGCAAAGAAACGAAACCGGGTCGACGGCACGTTGGCTCCCAGGGTAACAAACCCGAGCCGCTTCGGTTGATGTACCAGCAAAGGTGTCGCATCGATTGATTCAGACACGGTACGGTTCACCCATCGTTTCACCCCTCGTTGATTTTCCGACCACCTTCGTACATGCCACGTTCTCAACCCAAAGCTATCGCGAAAGGTGGCTTTTCTTTTTGCCGTTTGATTCGTTAGCTGTGCATTCGGGCGAGTGGATGACCAGCCGCAACGATTTCCGATTCTGCTAAAGAAAGTTCTTCCAAACGCTGACGCACCAATTCAGTGTCCTGAAACAATCTCGCCAATCGCACATAGGTCGTATGGTGGCGAGCTTCAGACTCGAAGAGAGAACCATAAAAATCAGCAAGTTCCCGATCGTCAACATGCTCGCGCAGGAGCTTGAAACGCTCGCAGGATCGGGCCTCGATCAACCCGGCGACAAGCAATCGGTCGACAGCTCGATTGGGTTCGTCCGGACGTACCAATGCGTTGAGTCGTTTCCCATAATCCCCGGGACGCAATCGTCGAAAGCGTATGCCTCGGCGTTTCAAGAGATCGAGCACGCTGTGAAAATGCTCCAACTCCTCCTGAACAATCACCGTCATCTCGCGCGTCAAATCCTCACAATCAACGTACGCACCGATCAAACCCATCGCAGTGGCTGCCGCTTTGTACTCGCAGTGCGCATGGTCGATGAGTATTTCAGGTAAGTTCCCCTGAACTTGCTTGAGCCAACGACTTTGAGATTCGCTCTGAAGGTGCAACATTGTCAGCCCTATTCCTTTGCACCCTTTTCGCTACCCTTCGCAGCACCTCCATCAGGCCCCAAGAACATCAAGTGTTGCCACGGAAGTCGGTCGTATTGCTTGACCAACCGAAAACCATTGGCCTCATATTCCTTCAGTATCTGCTTCTTGGTCATCTTGTGTTCTGGCTTGATGGGCACTTGTGGATCTTCACCCCGGAACTCCACCAAAGCGATCACGCCCTCCTTTTTGAGTGAACGACGCATGGCCGAAAGCATCTCCACCGGGTTGGAAAATTCATGATAAACGTCCACCATGAGTATCAAATCCAACGTCCCGGCGGCACCGTTGGGATCACGAATTTCGTTAGAATCCCCGTTCGCTGTGGCATCACCAACTGGCTTGGCTGCGACGGGTAGTTTGGGATCGTGCGGCAAG
>VGZN01000251.1 GCA_016872635.1 Planctomycetota bacterium
GCTTGTCATGGGTGAACATCGCTTTTGGGTTGAAGCTTCTGGTGACCGGATGGTTTCTTACCGGATGATCGCAACCAGGAACAGGATCAGTTTCCTTCCGTCCCTCGTTCCGGACAGCCAATGATCGAGCGTGCCTGGCACCAAGAACGCTAGAGCTTAAAAGCAGCCAATGCGTCGTCTTGGGTCTTGCGGAGATCGAACACGCGATCGAGTCGAGTGATCTTAAAGACTTCAAGGATCTCGGCCCGGAGGCAGCAAAGCTTCAGCCTGCCTGCGGCGGCTTTTACTTTGCTATTCAGCGAGATGAGTTTGTTCAGCGCTGCACTTGACATGAACTCGACACCGTCGAAGTTCAGCAACAGCATGTTTCTTTTTTCGTTGGTAACCAGGGCGTTTAACTCTTCCCCCAATTGCTCGATAGTACCCGAGTCAACGATTTTCTTATCAATAAAGCGGACGATACTAACGCCGCCTTCTTCCAAAACTGTGATTCGACGATAGGACGCCATCGAACAACCTTACTTAATCGCTAAGGGAATAAAAATGGACCGACGTGAGTAGCGTAAACCAAGCCTAACGCTGTGGCAATCGACCGAAAAGATGGATTCGTGAAAATTCAAGGGATCAAACGAGCAGGCGCAGAACGGGCGATCGAGAGCCAACGGCCTTTATGTTGTGGTCCTGGGCATCCACCCAAGCCTCCATTTATCAGCCTCGGCCACTTCGGATGGGGTTGCTCCAAGCTATTGCAATGAACTCCAGTCTCTCGATCTTTTTGCTAGATCTTTGGCAGGGAGTATCCCAAGCAGATAGCAGCGATAATGCCTGATATCCAGAAGATAATCACGATGTTGGTGAGTTTTCGAGCCTGCATCCTCGAGAACATATAGTAAACGATGTAAAGAGGAGCAAACAAACAGAGCAGCCCCTCCTTAAGGGTCTCCTTGAACGCACCAAAGGCGATGCCGAGATAGGAAAAGAGAGCTACCAAAGCCGCCGCGCCCCCGAGAGAAAATGCGAACACCGCGTAGTAGGTCGCTCGTTGGAATTTCGCGATGATCGGTACCGAGGAGTAGTTTCCGGAGGTGCCGTAATCCATTTTCATGGCAATGGCTCCCATCATGAACAAAATTCCGATCACCAGGGCCAGCATCATCCACCAGGGCATACCAGCCCCGAGCAACCGCTTATCGGTTTCCGCCTCCCGTTTCATCATTTCGGCGGCCTCGACGAGTCGCTTGTCACCAAACTCCTTGACATCAACTTGGAAACCCTCCACCTTGGCCCCTTGCTCCAGGTGGAACCCGCAACTCACGCAGATGGCTGTACCCGGGGGAAGCGACTTGTCGCACGATGGGCAGAAGACCCCCTCGCGTTTGGTAAGGCCTGCCTGGTCAAACAGGCTGGATAGGGCGTCCGTTCCGCTAACTCCCTTGCCAGCCCCTTTATTGGCCGCAGCCGGCTTGCCAGCAGTAGCCTGTTTTCCTGCCGATGCGGATGGCGAAGCGGCTTTGGCACCTTTCGCGCCGGCCGCCCCACTTGCGGTTGCTGCGGGAACCCGGACCGCCCCTTGGCATTTGGGGCACTTTACCCCCTTGCCCGCCAAGTTATCCGGAGCATTTAATGTCTGGCCACACTGGCAAATCACTCGAATTGGCATAAGTATCCCACCGCTCAAATTTGCAAACCGACCTGCAAACCATTTTGTTCGCAGTCTGCTTGGGAAACAATGGCTCTCTACCAATTCAGCCCAACAATTCCCGACTCATTCGAAACACCGACGAGCAAGTGGCACGGAAATTGCTCGCCCGGGGACGAAAGCTTTCCTTTATGCCGTTTTGGCGTACAAACCCCAAAGTTCCTCATTTGTTCACGGAGTTGAGTAGATGTCTGCAGCTACGAAAGAGAAGACCAAGGTCAAGCTGGTTCCCCTCGGAGATCGCATTGTCGTTCAGCGGCAGGAATCGCAAGAAAAGACCGTTGGTGGGATCTATCTGCCGGATAGCGCCAAGGACCGACCGACCCGGGGCAAAGTCATCAGCGTCGGGGACGGTCGCGTTCTCGAAAACGGCAGCCGTTCGCAGCTGCAAGTCAAGGTAGGCGACCATGTTCTCTTCACCAGTTACGCTGGCGAAAACATCGAAATCGATGGCGAAGAGTATCTTCTGATGAACGAGTCCGAAGTCCTCGCAGTTCTCGGCTAAACAATGGGAGGCCGGTCCGACGGTCCGGCCCGTCAAACCGTCGACCCATCGATCGACTCAGTCCGAATAAATTTGCTGTCCGAAAAAACACTCAGTCAAAACAGACTCAGTCGAAATCGACACAAAAATTGTTAATACCTGGCCGCATGGCTCGGCCCAAACCTGAAAAATTTACGGAGCATTTACAAACATGGCAAAGATCATCGCCTTTGATCAAGAAGCACGCGAAGCAATTCGCCGCGGGGTTAGCAAGTTGGCTCGTGCGGTCAAAGTGACCCTCGGCCCCCGCGGACGAAACGTGATTCTGCAAAAGAGCTTCGGCAGCCCCACCGTCACCAAGGACGGTGTTACCGTTGCTAAAGAAATCGACCTCGAAGACGTTTATGAAAACATGGGCGCTCGCATGGTTCGAGAAGTTGCGTCCAAGACCAGCGATGTCGCTGGAGACGGAACCACCACCGCAACCGTCATGGCAGAAGCTGTCTTCAACGAAGGACTCAAGGCTGTCGTTGCAGGAGTCAACCCGATCCAGATGAAAGTTGGGATCGAGCGGGCTGTCGCCGACATCACTGAAAAGCTCAAGAAGATGTCGATCAAGATCAAGGATAAGGCTGAGATGGCGAACGTAGCCACCATCGCCGCGAACAACGATCGCGCCATCGGAAACCTGCTCGCGGATGCTATGGAACGCGTTGGCAAGGACGGCGTGGTCACCGTCGATGAAGGAAAGAGCCTCCACGACGAACTCGAGTTCGTCGAAGGCATGCAGTTCGACCGCGGCTACCTCTCGCCTTACTTCGTTACCGATGCAGGTGCCATGGAAGCGGTGTTAGAAGATGCGTACATCCTGATCTTCGAAAAGAAGATCAGCAGCATCAAGGACTTGGTCCCAGTCCTCGAGCAGGTCGTTCAGCAAAACAAGCCTCTGCTCATCATCGCTGAAGACGTTGAAGGGGAAGCTCTCGCAACTCTCGTTATCAATCGTCTCCGCGGTACCCTCAACGTCTCCGCCGTCAAGGCTCCTGGCTATGGCGATCGCCGCAAGGCAATGATGGAAGACATCGGTATTCTCACCGGTGCAATCCCTGTCTTCGAAGCACTCGGTAAGAAGCTCGACAGCCTCACCTTGTCCGACCTCGGACGCGCCAAGAAGATCATCATCGACAAAGACAACACCACGATCATCGAAGGTGCTGGCAAAGCGAGTGAGATCAAGGCTCGCATCGACCAAATCCGTCGCGAAATCGAAAACACGAGCAGCGACTATGATCGCGAAAAGCTCGAAGAACGATTGGCTAAGCTTGCTGGCGGTGTTGCTAAGGTTAACGTGGGCGCTGCCACCGAAAGCGAAATGAAGGAAAAGAAGGCTCGCGTCGAAGACGCCCTCCATGCAACGCGCGCTGCCATCGAAGAAGGTATCCTTCCTGGTGGTGGGGTCGCTCTCCTGAGAGCCTCGACTCAAGTCACCCCGGCTGCTGATATGCCTCAGGACGAACTAACCGGGTACAATATCATCCTTCGCGCCTGCCGCGCTCCTCTCACCATGATCGCTAGCAACGCTGGTCAAGACGGTGGGATCGTTTGCGCCAAAGTCGCTGAAGGAAAGGGCAACTTCGGTTACAACGCCCTTACCGGCGTGTACGAAGACTTGGTCAAGATCGGTGTGATCGATCCGACGAAGGTAACCCGTACCGCTTTGGCAAATGCCTCGTCAGTCGCCACCTTGCTGCTTACGAGCGATGCGTTGATTGCTGAGAAGCCAAAGGATGCTGGCAAGGTTTACAGCCATGCCGGTGATCACGACATGTACTAATTCGGTATGTTGCCACGCAGTGCTCCATAGGCCGTCTGAAATCTCCATCAGCGAGCAGCTTAGGGTAACTGATAAAAACCAAGAAAGAGCCCGCCATCGTGCGGGCTCTTTGCTTGCGCCCATGCGAAAGCACAATCACCGTTCAAACCTCCTATATTTGCTCCTCGTCGCAAAAGCTTCCCTACTTAGGAGCCTATCGCTCTACGCAGGGCGTTCGTCGGCTGTCGTTCGGCTATGATAGGTTCGGCTATGATAGGTTCGGCTATGATAGGTTCGGCTATGATACGGTGGAATCTACCCTTCACGCATAAAGGTCCATGCCATGACGCGTCCCACCAATCGCGTTTCCTGCAATCCATTCCTGTCCGTTTATTCACCGATTACAAGCGGCAGTTTCTCTCAAAAGTCTCACCGGCGTCTACTGACAGTAGCCTTACTAGCCAACTGGCTCTTCGTTCAGGGTACCCTCTTGCTATCGTGGGGTGCTGAAACCGTTCGTGTCGATATCGCGCGCGATACGTGGCTTTCCAACTACTCAACCGAGAACCATGGATCCAACGGCGCAGCACCTCGATTGAAACTCAAGTCGATCCAAGAACTATCGTTGATCGATTTTCAACCAGGGCTCCTACGAGGTCGATCGATCGAGAAGGCCACTCTGTTCCTCAAAGTCGCCGGTGACGAACCTATCGAACGCGTTACCGTCAGCACCATCACTTGCGACTGGGTCGAGGGTAAAGGTACCAGCTATCAAGTCATCCCAGGTGTCTCCTCGTTTTCACACCGAGTCTATCCGAACGAGCGTTGGAACGATTCCGACTTCACCGCAGTTTGTATCGGACAAGGTGGATCGATTTACGCATCGGTGGATGCTAAACCCTCCTCGCAAAAGGGATGGGTTGAACTCGATATTCCACCTCGCTTGCTCGAAGCCCGGATCGCAGGGCTCAGCTATGGCCTGGTGTTGATGGACGACACAGGAAGTACCTGGACGCGAAAAGGGGATGATTTCCAGCAAAAAATTTTTCCAAACCGATTTGTCTACAGCCGCGACTCCAACACGTCGAGCGCACCCTACTTGATGGTGGACCTAGCAACTCCGGATGCTAAACCCTCTGACTCACCGCTTCTAAAACCATCCGAACTCCGATTCGAGGAGACGAGCGAATTTGATCCTCGCCCACGTCTGGCCTGGAGATTCGATCAGCCCACAGAGGCCCCTGCTCTCGGATTCCGTGTGACTTGCAACGATGACCCTATCCCACAGTATTTTGTCCCATCGATCGACAGCGACCGAAGAGGCTGGTTTACCATGCCGCTCGATTTAATCCTTGCGAAGCTCCAGAAAAAGGACAAATACGACTTCACCGTACGGTCCGTAGATCGTTTTGGACGGTTCAGCGATCCCTCTGTTCTTTCGGTTTCACCCAAGTTCGTCGATGCACCAGCGATTGTTCTGGAACCTGTTTCCACAGCCGATGTGAACCACAGTGACAATGCGAGTTGGAAAGGCGCATTGGAATGGCAAAACGCTCGTTGGAGTGTGATTGACCCGCTCGATACCTATTTGCCTGCTTCGAAAAAATGGATTCCGAAGCAACGGCCCTCGTACTTCACCCAAAACCATCTTTGGAATGCTACGACAAAAACGGTCCAACTCGAGGCAGCCCGCGGCAGTTGGGTCGGTTTCCAAGTTGTCTGCGATCATCTGCAATCAGACCTTCGTGTCCAATGGCATATCCAAAGCAACAACGAACAAGCTGGGACACCAGAAACCAACGACACCAAGCAAGCGTCGGGGCTATCCCCCACCGTCTCGCAACAAATCCGCTGTGAACTATCCCGATATGCGCTCGTCGCGAAAGAAAGTGAACAAATCCCCGATCCATTGGTGTTGTTAGCCAACGGGAGTACGGAGTTCGACTGGTCTGCCAAGAGCGAATCCGTATCGCTGGCTTCCGAGGGTACTCATAGTTGGCTCGTTGAGTGCTACTTACCGACCTCCCTCTCAGCTGGCACCTATCCAGCGAAACTTCGCTTGAGCGCCGGCCAAGCCTCACTCGAAATCGATGTTGCGATCCATGTTCACGACGTGGTTATTCCGAATGAGCTTTCGTTTTTACCCGAAATGAATTGCTACGATCTCCCCCCAAACGATATCGATTACTATCGACTCGGCCATCGCCACCGTACGATTGTGAATCGAGTACCTTACTTCCAAAATGGTCGATTGGCGGAGGGGTGCTCACCGGTGTGGAAGGACGGAAGATTCAATTGGGAGGCCTTCGATCGCCGTTACGAGGAATGCTTCACTGGAGCCGCTTTTGCAGATCTACCGCGTGGCCCCGTCCCACTGGAATGCTTTTACTTTGCCATGCATGAGAATTGGCCTTCGCCAATGGAGACCAACTACAACGGCAGCTATTGGGCCGATCAAGCGTTTCCGGAAACGTATCGCCAAGCTTGGGTGTCCGCTGTTTCGCAAAGCGTCGAGCATGTGTCTACGAAAGGATGGAACCGCACAAAATTCCACGTATTCCTCAACAATAAACTCGACTTCAAAAAACGAGGGTGGGCCCGCGGATCCTCGCCATGGCTCCTCGATGAACCGGCCAACTTCCAAGACTATTTCGCGCTTCGATATTATGGCCTAGCGTACAAAGAAGGGACCGAGCGCGCCGGTATCGCGCAGATGAATCCCAAGCCCCAAATCCTTTATCGCTGTGATGTATCGCGCCCTCAATGGCAACGCGATACGCTGGATGGTATCCAAGGATACAATGTCATAAGCCAAGGAGCATTTCGAGAGTATCGTTACCAAGTTCTCGATCGTAAGTTCCGAGATGAACAAGTTTTGGTGCTCTATGGTGGGAACAACCCTATCGGGACGAATAACGCGATGGCTGTAGCATGGAGTTGGGATGCTTGGTGCCAAGGCGCCGATGGCGTTCTCCCTTGGCAGACCATCGGTCGCAGCGAATCTTGGAAGTCCGCAGATGAACTCTCCTTGTTCTACCCACATCCCATCGACCCCAAGCAGCCACCCCTTCCATCGATCCGTCTGAAGGCTTACTGCTACGGACAACAAGACGTCGAAATCCTGGCGATACTCGCAAAGAAATTCTCGCAGGATAGATACAGCTTTGGCACGCGTGCCCAATCAGCACTCAAGCTGAAACCAGAAAGCCGTGCGGAAGGAGATTACGCGGAGCCTGCGACCTGGAACGACTACGGGAATATGACCCCTGAGACGTTGCATCGCTGGCGGGTCCAATGGCTCAAACTCGCAGCAGCATCGCAGACCACTCCATGACTTTTAAGATGCTAAGCAATGTCTTGATCCAGCGGAAACGCGCACGTGCATCTGGTTCCGGCTTATCGAGCCCGGGTAGGAGAAACGATGCCTTGAGAGCAAAGGACTTGACCTGAACTGCGAGCGTCAGGGAACCAACAGATGACGTACGTGTTGCGCCCATCAGTGACTGGGATGTCGATTTTCCGAGATGGCCCCACTGGTACTCCGCTTAAGCAAGGACTCAATTGGACCGATCGAATGCCGCTCGGAGTTTCCACACGCAGCACCTGAATGTCTCGCGGTAGCAATCCCCAGCAG
>VGZN01000252.1 GCA_016872635.1 Planctomycetota bacterium
TCAGTCGCCCCCGAACCTGATCGAGTTGCGGCCACCCTCGTGTGACGATCGCATCCCTCAATGTTTCGGATTCGCCTCGTACCCAATCCGGCGTAATCAATTGCTGCTGGGGAACCGTGTCTCGAATCTCTTGGTCGAGTTGCTCGAGCATGGCTTCATCAAACGGCAAGGGCTTAACCCCAGACGGACCTGTTGCCGATTCCTTGAGCTCCAACAAAATAAGAATGGGTAAATGATCTGGATTCGCAGCGGACCAACGAACCACTTCCTCCAGCCCCGCCTTTAAGGTCGGAACGGTCGTTGCGAAGTCAAAACCCGGTGCGTGAATCACCTTGATCCCAGGCTGTGTCATCTCCTTCTGAAAGTCAAATGGCATTCGGGGATCCCCCTCGGTGACACGGGCCAACTGCCTGCCGACGGGCTTGCTATAAAGCCCCCCTGCGGGATCTGCATAAAGATCGAGTTCGATCTGCCGAATGCCGTATTCGGAGAATTGCTGCGTCAAAGGTGCGTGCGAGTAGTCGATGGCTTGTGCGACTTGACGCCCCGTCAGCGAGATCAAATCGAGGATCTTTGGTTCGGGAGCGAGATGGTACGAATTGTGAGTTCCGATGACCTGGATCTGGTTCCATCGCAGCGATGCCGAGGCAGCGTCGAAGTCGCTGGCCTTGGATTGATTTGCGCCCACCTTGACTCCTGCTAGCGCTAAGCCAAGTGCAAACAATCCCAGTGTGCCCAATCCGAGAACGGTTAATCTCGGCGCAATGAACGAATCCATTCCCACGGCGGAACATCGAACTGCTTTTGACGTCATGCTGGGCTTACTTCCTGAATGCTGCTTGAAAGATGTTGAGCCAGTCGTGAATCCACTGATGGCATTATGATACTGCGACCATTCCATGGTTTTCAGCCCATCATAATAGCTAATCCGGTTGGCCGAGGTGGCGATCGAACAACACGGCGTCTGCGAGATGACTCCGCCAGACGTGGGGTATTGAATTGACAGCATTGCTCAATAGTCCAATTTTGACGTCTGTAGCGAGAAAAACTCTGTTTCGCCGAACGTTTGGGCCCACATGTGCCGATAAAGCCGAGGGTATCAGGTATTCCGCACGTTCCTATTGAAGGAATGATACGGTCAGACCGGTTGCATTTGCCGCTGGAGTGAATTCGATGAGGCTGTTCAAAGGCTGGAAACTTACTTTGATGGCGAGCATGACCCTGGCTGGGTCCCATGCGCATGTGCTTGCACAGACGCCAGGTAGCTTGGACATGGCTCCGGTGGGCCAAAATGGTTTACGGGCGCAGAACGTGTCCTACGCCGGTCAAGACTACGGGGTCCCGACAGGAGGCATTGCTGGTGGCGCTCACCTAACCGAGGGTGTCCCAATGGCAGGTCCTGCAGGTCCGATGGGTCCGGGTATGGCTCCGCCGATGGCTGGACCTTACGGACCAGAAGGCATGGGTGGTCCACAACCCTGCCCAGAGTGTGGTGGACCATGTCCAGGTTGCGGTGGATCCCATTGCGACGTTTTTGGTCGTGATGCCATGGGCTTGATCTCCCACGTCACCGGAAGTCTTGCAAAACTTCCCGCACTCTTCGTCCCGTTCGGCGCAGGTGGGATTGCAACGCAGCGGTGGTTTGATGCCAAGATTGAAGGTATCGGGATGACCCGGACGTCGGGCAATAGCAACTTCAACACCTCGTCGCTCGGTGCTGGAACAGGCGACTTCGTTCTAGGTACCGGGATGGTAGCCCCAAACAGCATGCAAGGTGGTTTGGGCTTCCAAGGCAATATTCAAGTTGGCCCTGGTTCGAATCTCGAAGCGATCTATTGGGGTTTGGATACGTGGGAGGACAGTGCGTTTGCGACGAGTCCTCCTCCTGGCAATTTGTACTCATTCATCAGTAACTTCGGCACGTTCCCAGTGGGCGGCTTCGACGACTCCGATCGCTCGTTGCTCCACACGCTTAATTACACGTCGAAGCTCCAAAACGGTGAAATCAACTTCCGCCGTCGCTGGTCGGAGCCTTACGGTTTCTTCCAAGGCAGCTTTTTGACAGGCGTTCGCTATCTTGAACTCGTTGAAACTTCCCGTTTCACAGCAACCGGCTTGAACAACAACGGTGCTGCGAACAACGGTCCTCGCTTCTTCGACTATGATTTGGGAACACGAAACGCACTCGTCGGCTGGCAAGTCGGAGGTGACCTTTGGTACAACTTCCGCCCAGGTATTAAATTGGGTGTTGAATTGAAGACCGGTATCTTCAACAATCGCTCGAAGCAGAACACCACGATCTTTGCGAACTCGTTGCCAGCGTTTGGAATTCCCGAGATTCGTGAGTCGGCTCTTAACAACGAGACAGCATATGTAACCCAGCTCTCACCGCAGATGGTTTACCGATTGAACTACTCCTGGGCATTCCGATCATCTTACGAGGTGCTCTGGATGGACAACGTAGCTCTGGCGTCAGATAATTTTAACGCAACAGCACCTTCGGTGATCTCTCAAACCTCATCACGGATTGTACGAGTGAATACCGATGCGAATGTGGTCTACCAAGGGTTCACCGCTGGTGCCGAATTCACCTGGTAATTCAGTGATTAGGACCGGATAGTGCTCTCGCAAAAATAGGGAAAAGCCCTCGCCGCTCGGCGAGGGCTTTTTTCTTTGAATGGGTCTCAAACTAGATCGGCAAATCCGAGCCACGCGTGTCAGCAAGTGGCGACTGGACGTGGGAACCCGCTACCCCCGATGCTAGTCATGATCCAATTCTTGGCCCCAGTCTCTCCGTGTCCTCAGATGTCTCCGTGTTTTTCCTTTCCGGACACGTTGTTGGCTAAGAATCGGCAAGGATGCCGTTCTCACTGAGCATCCAAAAACTTGCCTAAAATTCATCTTACCCCTGAAAGATATCGCGAGGAGTTGCGTTTTCTGAATGGACGGGCATCCTGGAAGGGATCCGACCCTGAAGGCCCTTTCCATCATTCCCGGTTCTACCATCGTTATGCATGACCTCGACCCCGAAACGCGAGCCAGTCTGCTCCTGAAGCTTCGGGATTCGGCCGACGCCATCGCATGGCATGACTTCACTGAAATCTACTCGCCCGTGATCCACCGAACCGCCAAACGCATGGGACTACAAACCGCTGATGCCGATAACGTCGTCCAAGAAGTTCTCTTGGCTGTCTCCAAGTCGATCCATCAGTGGCTGGATCGCGAGGAACGAATCGGGTTTAGACCGTGGCTGTCTCGGATCGCCAGGAACAAAGCCCTCGACCTGATTACTCGCCGGGCGACACGCCCCGAGTTCGGTTCCAATGTCCAATGGGACAATCTAGAGCAGCGCGAATCAGCCACTGCGACTTATTGGGATTTTGAATACCGCTGGGAGCTTTTCTCGCGGGCGGCGACCGAGGTGCGCAGAACCGCAGCAGAATCGACGTGGCAAGCGTTCTGGTTATCGACCATCGAGGAACGACCGATTGCCGACGTCGCCCAGTCCCTCGGCGTTCGCGAAGGAGTCGTCTACCTGAGTCGTTGCCGCATCATGGATCGGATCCGAAAATTGGTGAAGCAGTGGGAGACGAGCGAATGACAACTCCACATCATCCAACATGCTGTAGCAACAAACAGCTTCATGACTTGCTTGTCGGCATTATCAGCGATGCCGATTCCGATGCATGGCTGCAGCATCTCGAGCAATGCCCAACCTGCCAAACGAAGCTTCATGCCTTGGCTGGCGAAGATGGGGATTGGTCGCAAGCGCGCGAAGTGCTCTCTGCATCCAACGCCGAAAAGCATGTTGCTCGCTCCGAGGAATGGGCCGAGTCGCTTTCGAGAAAACTCCTCTCACCGCCGTCCCATCCGGAGATGCTCGGCCGGATCGGTCGCTACGACATCGAATGGTTGCTCGGCTCGGGTGGCATGGGGATCGTGTTCAAGGGTTTTGATACCGAACTCCATCGCACAGTCGCGATCAAGGTCCTGGCTCCCGCGTTAGCCTACCATGGAACAGCCCGTCATCGGTTCGCCAAAGAAGCTCGTGCTGCGGCGGCAGTGGTCCACGAAGATGTGGTCCCGATCTACGACGTCGATGCCGATCGCGAAGTCCCCTACCTCGTGATGCGTTATGTCCCTGGCGAGTCGCTGCAGGCGCGCATCGATCGCGTCGGCCCGCTCGAACTCAAGCAGATCCTACGCATTGGCAAACAAGTCACCGCCGGTTTGGCTGCGGCCCATGCACAAGGGCTGATCCATCGCGATGTCAAACCTTCCAATGTCCTTCTCGAAGAAGGAATCGACCGCGCATTGCTCACCGACTTCGGACTTGCTCAAGCCATCGACGATGCCAACACGACCGCATCCGGGGTCTTGCCGGGAACTCCGCAGTACATGTCCCCCGAGCAAGCGCGTGGCGAGAAGTTGAGTGTTCAAAGCGATCTGTTCAGCGCTGGCAGTGTCTTGTACGCCATGTGCACGGGTCGTCCCCCGTTCCGCGCAGAGACATCGCTCGGCGTGCTTCAAAAGATCCGTGAGTCGCAACCTAAACCGATTCGCGAACTCAATCCCGAGATACCGAGTTGGCTTGCGCAAATCATCGAAACCCTCATGGCCAAGGATCCCAAGGATCGATACGCCTCGGCGAGTGAAGTTTCCGGATTGCTCGAGCAATGCCTCGCGCATGTCCAGCATCCACTCGATGCAGCGCTGCCAGCGACCTTGCGGAACTCGTCGACTTCAAAGGCGATACGCTCGCGACTGCTGAAGTTTGCGATTGCCGGAGCATTAGCCATCGGTGGCATTGGCCTTTGCTCGACCTTGCTTCCCTCCACGAGGTCGCGCGTACCGGTTCCCACCTTGCAAAAGGGAGACTCGCCACCCGCCAGCATCCCGCAACCGTCAATCGTCGAGTGGAAAGTGGTTCCCCTGCCCCCGACTCCGGAGGACAAGATCTTGAGCGTCTTGGAGGAGACGATCGAGGTCGATTGGAAAGGGTTGCCGCTGGAGCAAGCGCTTGCGGAACTATTGGGACCGATCACCTTGGATTACCGAGGTTATGTCACCAAAGGATCCGAGGCGTCTGAATTCGAGTCTACAGTCCAACTGCGCCATCGCGCGACGCGCAAGCAGATTCTGCAACGGGTGCTGGGCGCGAGGGAATTGGGATACATCGTACGCCCGTCGGAGATTGAGGTCGCCGACTTGGAGTACGTGCGAGACAATCCGCCGCTCCGCCGCTACTGTTTGTCGCATGTGTCCGACACGAGTCTCGAAGCGGCGGAGGTCGTCCAGTTGCTCAATCGCATGCTGGGTACAAGCGCATCCGACTCGGTTTCCATGATTCTCAATGGCCCAAACCTGCTGGTTCGTGCCACGGAGTCCGAACACGAGCAGATCATCCAAGTGTTGGCCGCGTTAGCAACCAACGTTCAACCCTAGAAACACGTATCACACTTTTGGATAAAAAACTTTTCATCAAACGGGAGAATGAATCATGACGAGGCGATCGGGATTGCAAGGAAACCGTTGGGTTTGGTCGCTGCCGCTTTTGCTAGGCGCGGTGTTTTACATTGCGGTGGTTTATGGTGCGTCGTTGCTCGTGGCCCAGGAGCAAGAACCTGGAGGCGGTGGCGGAGGCATGGGAGGCATGGGAGGCATGGGAGGTATGTTGCCTGTGATCCAATGGGTCAAGCCGCAGGGTGAGAAACCGGATTGGCTGACTCGGGGAGAAAACGCCATTCGTGCCCGTGAAAAAATACGGCGACAACTCGATCAAGAAGGGGAGTTCAGCTTCAACAATCAACCTCACGGTGCCGTGGTGTCTTCTATTTCCGACATGTATGGGTTCGAGGTCCATCTCAATGAAAAGGCTTTGGAGGAAGAAAGTATGACCCCAGAGGAACCGATCACCATCAACACCAAGGGAAGTCTCCGCAATGTTTTGCGGCGAATCCTTGACCCATTGAATTTGGACTACGTCGTCCATGAGGATTATCTAGAGATCACCAGTGGAAATAGTGCTTCCTACACGGTTCTCGCGTACAACCTCGCGCACGTGGCAAGCAGCAATCGGGAAGGGGAGAGCATCGTCAGTACGATCCAAAGAATGGTGCGACCGCACGAATGGCAAGAGGGTGGTGGAACTGCTGTTTGCCATTTGATCGGCTCGGTACTGCTCGTCAAAGCCTCCGAAAGGACGCACGAGGAAATCGAGAGACTCCTTGCGCAACTGAACGCGGTACGCGCAGACGAGAGGAAGTAGCTTGCCCTATTGTAGAGCAGTTGTCCTCAACTGCTCTCGCCCTGCGTAAACCTCAGGAAGCCGCTGAAAGCTAAACCTACGATCCAGCTGGCAGGACTCGGTTCATCGATCCGCTCGAACGTCCACCGAGATCCAACGTCACGTACTTGAACCCCAGCGATTCCGCGTGAGCAACAATGCGACGAGGCATCGTGTCCGCGAGGACGCGACCTAAATCCCGAGCATGGATCTCGATGCGGAGCAATCCGTCCACATGCAACCTAGCCCGCACATCGTGAAAGCCTTCGCTGGCTAACCACATCTCCATCGACTCGATACTGCGAAGCCGTCCCAAGGTCACCACTTGGCCGTACGCAATGCGACTAGATAAGCATGGACTCGCGGGCTTGCTAGCGACAGCTAATCCCCAATAATTAGCTAGGCGACGTACTTCCGCCTTGCCGATTCCTAACTCGGCCAAGGGAGCCAACACTCCCCATTCCGCGGCCGCCTTTAACCCAGGGCGATAGTCCCCTAAATCATCGTGATTGGTGCCAGATACAATGCACTGATAGTTTTCTGTATCCGCCCAAGCTCGAATCGTCGAATACAACGAAGACTTGCAATGGAAGCATCGGTCGGGCGTGTTGCTCACGTAAGCTGGATTCTGCAACTCTGCAGTCTCCACAACAACATGCCGGATTCCGATATCTTTCGCGATCTGCTCTGCGGATTGACGGTCTGAAACTGGAACCGCAGGAGAATGACTCGTCCACGCCACAGCGTGCTCCCCGAGTGCTCGAACGGCTGCAGCCGCTACGACCGCGCTGTCGACGCCTCCCGAAAACGCGACAACCACCGAAGATCGCTCTCGAATCCAATTCACGAGCAGCTCAGCCAATGCAACTGCATCGCGCACCGTCTCGCTGGATATGGCTTCATCTGTGGTGTAACTCATCGAAAAACCTGATCTGCTGGATCCCAAAAGGGAGATGCATTGCCGGCGAGAGCACCTACCTCGGTTCCCCACACGAAAATACAACAGCGATTATAGCTCGATCCCAACTTAATCAGAGAGGCTACGTCACACCCAGCGACGATTACTTGGAAACAATCTCGCGGTAGTAAGAAATCGTACGTTTTAGTCCTTCTTCGAGTCGAACCTGTGGCTCATATCCGAGCAATTTTCGGGCGAGCGTGATGTCGGCCAAACTCTCTCGAACATCTCCCAGCCGCGCCGGTAGAAAGTCTGGCTCGATCGACTTGCCTAGCAAACTACCCAGCAGTTTCAGCAACTGCAACAAGGTCGTCTGACCACCATCGGCAATGTTGAAAACTCGCCCGCCAATGTTAGGCCGTTCACTAGCCAAAAG
>VGZN01000253.1 GCA_016872635.1 Planctomycetota bacterium
GACGTGAAAACGCAACTCGATACAACTCAATGATGCGATCTTCTATCGGCCTGTCGGATTTCGCGAGCAACTCGGCTCGTCCATTGCCATTCGCGATTTTGCCTTTCACGTCCGCCGCATTCATCAAGTGAAGGCTCTGTGCGAGGCTCGACGTTTGGATCCGCTCACATTCGCAAACACTCTCGTTTTCAGGTCGTCCAAAAACTTTCAGGAATGGAGAAGCGTTGTTGTAACTGTTATCCGGAAGTGCGATCGCCCGCGTTCCACTCGGCAAATTCGGAAAATCAGTCCTAGTCATCGCGAGATCGTCGATGGCATCAAGCAATACTTCCGCTTGAAGCCGACGCGGATAGTACCTCGAGTAATTCTGCTCGTCCCTAATATTGTTCTCATTCGGAGTCGAACTCAACTGATACGCATTGGATCGCACCAGCACGCGTACGAGATCCTTCAAATCGTGATGGCTTTCGACAAAATGCTTCTCGAGGGCAGACAAAAGCCCGGGATTCGATGGTGGGTTAGAATCCCGAATATCGTCTTCAGGTTCGATCAATCCTCGTCGAAAGAAGTGTTTCCAGTAACGGTTGACGAGGGCTTTTGCAAAAAACGGGTTACTGGGTGACGCCATCCAATCCGCAAGTTTCAACCGTGGATCGGTGTCCGGTGCAATCGCGATCGCTGTCTCACCTAGTGGAGCAGGACGCAGTGTCACCCCAGTCTTCATATTGGCAGCACCTGCGATCCCACGCTTGTGAAAAATCATGTCTTCACCGCGCGTCGAGGTCGGCTTCCGGCCCACCTGGCTAAAGAACGCCGCTAGACTGTAGTAATCGTCCTGGCTCCAACGTTCAAAAGGATGGTGGTGGCATTGAGCGCATTGCATACGCACCCCGAGGAACAACTGCGCGACATCCTCCAGCTGCTGCTTCGGCTCTTTCACACGCTTGTACCAAGCGACGGGTGGGTTTGCGATGACCGTCCCAGTTGCCGCGAGCAGTTCTCGGACCATTTGGTCATAAGGCTTGTTCGCCAACAATCCATCTCGCACCCACGAATAGAATGCAAAGTTCGACGTGATGTCGCTGGCATCATCGCGCCGGTTTTTCAGCATCGCAGTCCATTTGTTGGCAAAGAAGTCCGCATACTCGGAGCTTTGCAACAGCCGCTCAATGGCATCATCACGTTTTCGTTCGGAAGAGTCGTTTAGGAAAGCTTGCAGCTCTTCGTCGCGGGGCAATCTTCCCGCGATGTCGAGCGAAACTCGGCGAAAGAATGTGCTATCGTCGCACACTAGAGATGGTGGGATACCGAGTTCACGTAGATTCCCAAACACATGATCATCAACAAAATTTTTCGATGGTGGTACCGAAGCCACGGGAGTACCTTGCGGCACGGACGCTTGAAAGACAGCGACATTGCCTTGATATCGAACCATGATCGAGACCTTGCCCGGGATATCGAGGACACGTACCCGTCCTGAGTCAGAAACGACGGCCATCGCAGAATCATTGGATTCAAAAAGAGCGAGTGGTGTTACATCGACCGTGGATTGATTTGAATACGTTGCAATGGCCTTGAGTTGCTGCTCGCCACCGACGGCCAACGTACCTTTGTTGGGCTGTACCTCGAGCGAAAGCAATCGAGGAGCCGTCGCCATGTCATCGCAGGCACCTTGCCGAATCCACTCCAGCAACGTTCGATAGCGATCGGAATCCACAGGAATTTTCGCTCCACCGCCATGCGGTACAGAACCAGTCGCTTTCAGTAGGAGAAGACTCTGCTCCGGTGCAGCGATTGATAGCCGCCGACCGCGCCCTTCGAGCACTAAGTGCGAGAAATCCTCTTTCGGCTCGAAGCCGAGCAACGACAATTGAAATCCATTCTGGCCGTTACCCGCTTTGGCGTGGCATGTTCCGGCATTGCAACCTGATTTGGTAAAAATGGGTACCACATCGTTGACCAGACTTATCGGCCTTACAGGTGCGCTGCCATTCGCGGCATCCTCGGTTGCCCACTCCGTCGCTCCCCGAGCTGCACCGACAAACTTAGAGCCGCCGATCATGCACGATAACATCGAAAACATCGAAATAGCGAGAAGCCGCGTAGCACGAGACCATTGAGGCTCGAACCGAGTGCAAGGTCGCCGATATTGGTCAACCATCATCGCGTGAGTACCGGTAGGGGAGGGGGAGGGTTCGAGAACGTCCGGATATGGACGCTTCGAGTGCGAGTTCGATCGCTAGGAGCAAAAACTCGGATTTGTCTGAACTTTGCATCTGCCCAAAGCAGTATTCCAAAGCAGTATTCCAGTCCAGTATTCCAGAGCAGCAATCCAGTGCAGTCACCTCGTTCGAGAAAAAGCACCCGTTTATTGTAGCCTCAGATTCATCTCGGCGTCTACGCATCCGTTCCATGGGCCTGGCTCAATTCAAGGCTCCCGGTTTCATCCCACAGGGAACCCTCATCCTGCTTTTTGGAAAATGATTAGCCTTTTCAGACGGACCGCCTGCGGTTCGTACTCAGCACCTCTCGGTCTGATACGATAAAAGGATGGTCTGATACGATAAAAAGGGCGAGCGGAACGCCGCGAACCGCCACCCCGCCGCTCCTCCCACCACGGCCCGCCCTGTAATCCCCCCACTGATCCCTGAGTCGAAATGAGCAAACCCTGGCAGGTCGTAATCACCGATCTCATCGTGGAACCGTTGGTCTTTGAACGTGAAGTCTTAGGGGATATTGCTCAAATCATCGCTTTGGACGCCATGAACGAATCGGAATTGGTCGGACGCATCGAGGACGCCGATGCCATCATGGTTTACCACTACTTTCGATTCACACGCGAGAGCATCTCGAGGTTGCGGAACTGCAAGCTCATCGTGAGGCCAGGTGTTGGCTATGACGGCATCGATATCGGCGCAGCGCGTGAGCACGGTATCCCCGTATGCAACGTTCCTGACTATGGAACGGAGGAAGTGGCCGATTCAGCCATGGGTATGGCAATTGCCTTGGCCAGAGGAACTCATTTTCTCAACAGTCGCCTCAAACGGGGGTTGGGTCAGTGGAATATCGACCAGGCTTTGCCAATTCCGAGACTGCGAGGGACTCGGTTTGGGATTGTAGGTTGTGGACGGATTGGAACAGCTGTCGCCATGCGAGCCAAAGCATTTGGATTCGATGTGTGCTTCTATGATCCGTACTTACGTGATGGGGTCGATAAAGCCTTAGGCATTCGGCGTGCAGAGAGCCTTCGCGGCTTGCTGAGCACCTCACATATCGTAAGCATTCACACGCCACTTACCCAAGAAACGCGAGGGATCCTCAACGCCCAGGAAATCGGCTGGATGAAACGCGGTTCCTACCTAATCAACACCGCGCGTGGAGGTGTTGTTGACACGATGGCGGTAATCGATGCTCTAGCGAGCGGTCAACTCGCAGGGGCCGGTATCGATGTTCTCGAACAAGAACCACCTCCAGCAGACAGCGTCATCTTATCCGCATGGCGCGACCTCAATCATCCGGCGCATGATCGGCTTCTGCTCAATCCCCATACGGCGTTTTATTGCGATGAAGGATGCGCCGAGTTTCGCAGAAAAGGGGCGCAGGAGATTTTGCGAGCATTCCATGGCCAACCGCTGCGAAACGTCGTGAACTAATTCCTACAACCGACCAACGTCGCCAGCCTGTTAATAATCAATTACCGATGCGCACTTTGTGGAATACTCTCCCCGTCAAAACCAAGTAGCGACAGATGCCAAGCTCTGGATTTTTCTCCAAGGAACAGATCGTTGCCCCCGAAGGTTTCAATCGATGGCGAGTGCCCCCCGCCTCGATTGCAATCCATCTATGCATCGGTTCGGTGTATGCGTGGAGTATCTTCAACCCGGCATTGGTGCGCATTCGCGGGGTCGTCGCGAGTTCCTCCCAAGACTGGACCCTGTCTCAGGTCGTGTGGGTCTTTACGGTCGCCATCGTCTTCCTCGGTCTATCCGCAGCGATCGCTGGAAAATGGCTCGAACGTGTCGGCCCTCGTACCGTAGGGATCGTAGCAGGACTGCTCTGGGGCGGAGGGATGATCCTCGGTGCAGTAGCCATTTGGCTGCAGCAACTTTGGCTTCTTTACTTGGGATATGGAGTCATGGGTGGTTGTGGACTTGGGTTAGGCTACGTCTCCCCGGTGAGCACGCTGATTCGTTGGTTTCCAGACCGACGAGGAATGGCGGCAGGTCTAGCCATCATGGGGTTCGGAGGGGGCGCAATCCTTGCAACACCTATCCAAGAATTATTGATGCGACGATTTTCCCGCGCTCCTACTTACCTGGGTTCCCTCGATGAGGTCCCCCTGTCCACCATCGACGGTAGACGCTACGCGGAGATGGCTTCGACGATCCGCAACTCGGCACAAAGCAACCAACAAAAAACTGCAGGAGGTATGGCGTTCAAGGGAATGAATTCTGAAGCCGACACGAGGTTGGCAGGGACAACGCGCGTCGAGGTTGTGACATTAACCCCGTCCGAGGCGACCCAACTGGGAACGGATCTGTCGCCAGGTATCTATGTCGTTGGAACAGGAAGCGTCGGTGTTGCGGAAACCTTTTTAGTACTCGGGTGTTTTTACCTCATCGTCATTGTTTCCGCTTCCATGCTCTATCGAATCCCTGCACCGGGATGGCTGCCTATGGGATGGGAGCCCAGGTTGCCTGAGGTAACTAGAAACTTCGGTGGGACCTATCGCAGTTTGAAGAAGAAGGTCGACGAGTTCAAGCGGGAGTTCCAGGCCGTTATCGGGCCGCGAGCAACGAACCAAGCGAGCAACTCCAGTTTGATTTCCACGAATCATGTGGATGCTGACCAAGCCCTTAAAACACCTCAGTTTTATTTATTGTGGGTCATGCTCTGCTTCAATGTAACAGCGGGTATCGGTGTACTGGGCGTCGCAAAGACCATGATGACCGAGATTTTTGGGACGGCGCTTCCGAGCATCGTCACCAGTACCTTTGCTGCGACCTTCGTTTTGATGACGAGCCTTTTCAACATGATCGGCCGATTCTTTTGGGCCTCGGTGTCCGACGCGATCGGACGGAAAAATACTTACTTTATTTTCTTTGGCGCGGGGGCATTGCTTTATTGCATGATTCCGTGGATCGCTTGGCAAGTCTCCGAATCAGCAACATGGGTTTGGCTAGCGGCATTCTATGCCATATCCATGTTGATCTTCACCATGTATGGCGGAGGCTTCGCGACGATACCGGCCTACCTCGCGGATTTATTTGGTACTCGATACGTGGGTGCCATCCACGGTCGACTCCTCACCGCATGGAGCGTCGCGGGTGTCCTCGGCCCCGTTGCGATCACTGAGCTTCGCGAGAGTTCAATGCGTAATGCGATCGCTAAGCTATCCGGACAAATTCCAGCGGAACGATTCCAAAGCACCTTCGGTGCTTCTCTTTCGGAGCTACCTTTATTGGTCAAAAACAAAACCGTCACGATTGCAAAACTATTGGAGTTAGCGCCACCTGGAACGCAGGATCCTACCCCGACCCTCTACAACTCAACAATGTTCTTGATGGCGATGCTACTGGTCGCTGCACTCCTTGCAAACATCGCCGTCAAACCCGTTCACCCTAAGCACCAAATACAATCCTAGAATCCACGCAACGAGCCAGTGGTCCTCAGACAGCAGTATCTCCCAACAAGACGCGTTGCTACGAGAATATGGAACCATCCCGTCAGGGCTCAGGTGCAAGCCGAGTTTAGCTGCAGGACCCGCGTGTCGAGGGTTTTCAATAACTATGGGATTATGAATGCGCAGGGATCCATAGAAATCCCTCCCACGGCCGGTGATTGAGCATAGGGGAAGTGGATTCCTGGGAATCCGATACCATCAATATGCTTTCTCGTTTAAAATGGAGGTGCCTACCTGCCTTCTACGCTTTCCCTAAGAAGACTTGCAATTCCTCATGCACTCCCTTATTCGCTCCACGATGAACTCGCTACCAACGAAAATCGGTTTCGCCGTTCGCTTCCATATTGCAGCATCGTCTCGCGCAGTGCATTGGGCGACTGCGGCGATAGCCGTTGTCTGTCTCGGTGTTACTGCAACGAGCCACGGACAATCTGCACCCGAATCGGGGCCGACCTCCACAGGCTCTGGCACTGTGCGATTCAATCGCGATATCCGTGGCATTCTTTCCGACAATTGTTTCTACTGCCACGGTCCTGACAAAAACAAACGCCAAGCGGATCTTCGCCTGGATACGCTCGAAGGACTTCATGGTTCCGGGGGCAATCCTGGAGTTTTGGTACCGGGCAAGCCGGATGAAAGTGCATTAGTGCATCGGATCCTATCGACCAATCCTGACGAGCAAATGCCGCCTCCCGAGAGTGGCAAAGCATTGTCGAAAGCTGAAAAGGAATTGCTGAAGCGCTGGATCGCAGAAGGGGGCACGTTCGAGGGGCACTGGGCGTTCCTACCTAGGAATGCTTCGTCGATCAACACCAGCTCCAGTACCGCAACTGGCAAGTCGGAAGATCAACTGGCCGTCGAGCGACTTGACGCTCGCATCGCAGAGTCGCTTCGAAAGCAGGGGATCACTCCTTCAGCACCCGCCGATCGTGTGACACTGATTCGACGCCTTTCATTCGATCTTCTCGGTTTACCGCCCAGCGAATCCGAGGTTGAAGAGTTTTTAAAGGATGATTCGCCAGGTGCCTATGAGCGTCTGGTAGACCGACTCCTTGCCTCCCCACATTTCGGCGAACGCATGGCTATGTGGTGGCTGGACTTGGTTCGCTACGCTGATACCGTCGGATACCATGGTGATCAAGAGATGAGCGTTTCCCCCTTCCGGCAGTATGTAATTTCATCCTTCAACAACAACAAACCGTTCGATCAATTCACGATCGAACAGATCGCTGGGGATTTGCTACCGAACCCAACTCGCGAGCAAAAGATTGCGTCCGGATACAACCGTCTAGGCATGATGAGCGCGGAAGGGGGCGTTCAGGATAAGGAATACCTCGCGAAGTACATGGCAGAGCGTGTGCGGAATGCCACTGGCACTTGGTTGGGAATCACGCTGGGATGCGCTGAATGCCACGATCACAAGTTCGATCCGTTGTCGACAAAAGACTTTTATCGATTTGGTGCGTTTTTCGCCGACATCAGGGAACAAGGTTTGTACGGTGGATCCGACCAAACGGGAATCTGGGGATCGTACATCAAGGTTCCAACATCCGACCAGGAAAGCAAACGCGATGAACTGCACCATCAGCTCACGGCTCTCCGCTCGATCTTCGACCAAACGACGCCTGAATTGCTCGCATCCATGGATGCATGGGAATCGACCCAAACACCGTGGATCCCATTGAAACCAGAATCCATGGTGTCCTTGGAAGGCGTAACGTTAAAGTCACTTCCAGACGGTTCGATCCTTGCCAGTGGCAAGAACCCAGCTACCGACACTTACTTGTTGACCTTCCGCGAACTCCCCAAAGGAATCACTGCTTTCCGACTGGAGGTACTCCCGGATGATTCATTCCCTCGCAAAGGTCCAGGACGCGCCGGCAACGGAAATTTCGTCCTTTCGGAATTTGTAGTTCAATTGCGGCCGGCAA
>VGZN01000254.1 GCA_016872635.1 Planctomycetota bacterium
GACGCTGTCAATGTCACGGTATCGGCAGGGACATCACTCCATGTCCCTGAATTGGATAGCGTGCCAAGCACCGGTCCGGAAACAGCGGCGTTGGCCACCGTCAAAACCGGTGCGCGGTTGCTGACAGCGTAGGTGAACGATGCAGACTTTGCAGCGCCAAGCTCATCCGTAATGGTCAAATCAACCACTGTCTCTGGCGTATCATTACCCACTGCCAAATTCCATTCCCAAGTGCCATCGTTGCGACGTGTGATAGCACCAATCGATGCCGTGATCACAACCGAATCGTTATCTGGATCCGACCACGTCCCTGTGTTGACTAATGTCGTTCCTTCGAACCCTTGAACCGATTCTAGATCCAACGTTATCACAGGATCTCTGTTCTTGATCACACTTCCGCTAATGGAAAATGTCCCAAGCGATCCATAGTCGGAATAACCTTGATCGCCACTAATCGCTGCTTTGCCAACTCCATCGATCTCAAGGGAATAGATCCCCTTTGCCAAGGTGCCGCTCCAAACTGCATCCAATCGGTTCGTCTCATTGATCGTGGACACAACCGTTCCCGACGCGTTTAGCAGTCGAACTTGAATGTCCAGATTCGCTTTACCATCTGAAAGTTCAAACGGCGATACATTCAAGGAAACGCTTCCTGCCTGCGTCGCAAAACGGAACCAGTCCTTGTCTGCCCGCGTCCCGATTACCCCAGAACCGGAAACCGCACCTGCATTATCGATGGCTAATGGTGTAGCAGTCGATTGAGTGTCACCAACGTCATCCGCTGAATAATTCAATCTGGTAGCGATGATCGCAAGGTCATCCTCGGTGTTGTTGGCGGAGGTGTACTCACCCTTGCTCCACTGAATCAAACTCTTGTTGTATCCGACCCCCATGATCGGCGCCCATCCGGTTTGGCCAGTTCCGTGCCCTTGGTAGTATCCCTCACTAGGTGAGCTTCGCCCGTCATGACTCAACCCTAAGCTGTGTCCGACTTCGTGGCTCGCAGCTTCGGCAATGTACTTATCATTGTTGCTTAATCGGTTGTAAAAAACCCACACCGGACTTCCATTGGTCCAATCCCAACTTCCCAGGTAAGCAACCCCTCCCGCATTTGGAAACCACTGCTGGCCGCTTGTCCCATCGATGTCTTTACTGATCAATACCCGAATCGCTTGGCCACCCTGCCTGAAAAGATTCTCCCCAGGGTTCTCGGTGGTAACGTCTACTTGAAATGGCCTGAAGTCCTCCGCAACCCGCGCCCAAATGTTCCGAATCGCCGTTAATTCCGCAGCGCTAAAATTCTGCGCATCGGCGTCCGTGCTAAACGGCTGTGCATTGATCGTGTTTCCTGTGTTGTAACTACCCGTGTAATTCTGGTTATTCCACGTCGTCGCGGTTACTAGTTGGCCGTCGAAGTCCAAATAAATCTTCTTTGCCGCTGAAGGATTGGAATGGTAAACCGGCACAGTGAGTGCGAACGTCGTGATGCCACCATGATCCCCGCTAACGCCGTTCATCCCGTCTGCGCCCAATGAACCTCCGAGACTACCGGGGAGTCCGTCTCCTGGGTTCAATTCGGGGGGCAATGGATCCAGGTAATAAGCATTCCCGAAAGCATCGTAGCGGAGATAGTCATCATGCTCCGCATCGCCATGCGACCCACCCCCCGCGTTCGAAGCCAACACCACCTCAGACCCGTTCGGACTCTTGACATTATCCGAACGTGCACTCGAGGAGTCCGTCCACAAAAACGAATCGAAAGCCAACAGGTTGCGCTCGCACAGTTGCTCAATGAGCAATCGGCGAGAATAAGAACGAGGCACGCGACAATGGATCATCCGATTGCCCCCGCCGACTTCGATCGTTTACGGATCGACGCCGATTTGATTTGGGATGGGTGTAGGAAAAGGATCTTACGGGCGCGAACTACAGAACGTGAAGCATCCTGCCGCACTGTTCAGAAGCACTTCTGCACTAACATACCCGTCCAAAAGAATCAGAATCAAGCCCCCAAAGCGAGAAATTCACGATGAGCTCAGGAACCATGGCTAACGCGATTCGGATCGGACCACGTAATTCATGCTTTGGTAGAGAACGAAAAATCCAACGAGGAAACCGCCACCAGGCGAATTTCACCAGGCTATCCCCTGTTTCACATCGAAAACGCGAGCCCTCTCAACGCGGGGAAAACAGCGTCGCCTACTCTGAAACTTTGGCCAACCGGACCGCTGCAATCGCCCGATCGAACGACTCCCCACGAGGAACCAGCAGCGAAATTGGCTCGTCGGTAAACGGATGCCTAAAATCGACCCGCATCGAGGTCAGTAGCATGCGGTACACCCCCGTTCGCTGATAGAACATCTGGTTCCATCGGTGATCTCCATGCCGATGATCTCCAATCACAGGATGCGCCAAGTGGTTCAGATGCCGCCGGATCTGATGCCACCTACCGGTATGAGGCTGTACCTCCAAGAGCGAAAAACGAGAACAAGGAAACTCACCCATCGGCCATGGTACCTCGTAACGTTCCAAGCAGCGAAAATGCGTCACCGCCTCCTGGGGATCGGGGCTCGGAACATGGGACTCTCCACATGCCTTCCCACGACCATCCTCGTGATCCCCAAGGGGCCGATCGACCGTGACCTCATCAGGCATGAACCCGCGCACAAGCGTTTGATACGTCTTCACGATGCGGCGTTGCGTGAACAGTTCACCCAACCGCGACGCGGCTTCGCTTGTGTACGCAAAGAAAATCAAGCCAGCCGTGGGTCGGTCCAATCGATGGACAGGGTAAAGAAATCGATTCAACTGGTCCCGCAGTGTTTGCAGCAAGACAGGCTCCGTCGCCAAGGTCTTTGGGCCACGATGAACCATCAGTCCAGCGGGCTTGAACACGCCGACATAGTGCATGTCTTCAAATACGACCTGAATGGGTCGATCCAAGGTCTCCGCGATGAAATCGTCCGTATTCGCAAGTGGTTCGTCCAATGTTTCCCTTTGATTCGGTTCTATAAGCTTTCGCTCAGTCCTCACCCCAGGTTGAGGAATTATTCCAAGCGTCCGTGGTTACCGAACGCTCCCATGCAGCCGGGCCGAGCAAAACTCTGTGCGTTCAGAATTTCACCATAATCCCCGAAAAACCGACAGATCAACGCTCAGCTATCTCCAAGCAATCCCTCCTCCAATCTTTATTTCAAAATCAATTCCGGTTAAGATTTGAGGAGTTGAGGGAATTGACCGCTGGCTCTCGAACGACAAAGCTTGCCAAGCCCCTTGGATGAACTGGCTCGTCAACCGCCCGTACTAATTACCTACGCCCAACTTTTCCCAAGATCCAGATTGCTTGATCCGGCGAAGGGGTATCCCCCGGCGGCGTCACTCCCGAGGCTCAGATGCTGCAGAACCTTCGCAAATTGCAACTTTCTGAAGTTCAACGCGATGGTATGCGCGCCGCCGGTCGATTCAACGCGCAATTGATGGATTATCTGCGTGGATACGTTAAAGCGGGTATATCTACGGGTGAGATTGATCGACTTGCTCACGATTACACCGTCCAGCACCGACACACTCCCGCCACACTTGGCTACCTCGGATACACCAAGAGCTGTTGCACAAGCGTCAACGATGTGATCTGCCACGGTATCCCTTGTGACTATGTTCTCAAGGATGGAGATATCATCAATGTCGATATCACAAGCATCGTGGACGGATGGCACGGCGATCAATCGGAAACGTTCCTGATCGGAGAGGTCAGCAACGAAGCTCGCTCCGTGTGCCAGTGCGGCTTCGACTCCATGCATCGAGCGATCGCAGCATTAGAACCTGGGTGCCCCGTAAGCATCATTGGTGACAACGTCGTCGCGGAAGCGACCAAGTGGGGGTTTTCTGTCGTTCGCGAATACGTCGGTCACGGACTCGGGCGTCGCTTCCATCAATACCCGAACATCCCCCACTTCCCAGATCGAAAAAGCCAACAAGACCGACTCCTCGCAGGCATGTGCTTTACCGTCGAACCGATGATCAATGCCGGTACCCGATTCACGAAACTCGACACCAAAGATAACTGGACCGTACGAACCCGGGACGGACGTCTCTCCGCCCAGTTCGAACACACTGTCCTCATGACCGAGTCCGGCCCCGAGATTCTTACCCAGTGCGAAAATGGCCCCAAGGTAGGCCATCGTTTCTAAGCTCGCCAACGACGCATTTCTTTTCGATCCCCAACTATTGCGTCAGAACTCTCAAACTCTTCGGAAGCGGAAAGTAGACATCTTCCTTCCGAACTTCCCGTTCTTCCAACGTCGCACCAAAATGCTCCTGCAACCATGAAATAGTACCCTGGACGACGTCTTCCGGGGCGCTTGCCCCTGCCGTGATCAAGACAGTCTCGCCACTCGCAAAAAGGGAGCGATCTAAGTCTTGCGGGCCGTCGACGAGGTACGCTGGTTTTCCGTTTTCATTGGCTAACTCGCGTAGTCGCTGCGAATTGCTGCTATTTTGAGAACCCAGCACGATTACCTTGTCCGCTTCATCGCACAGCAATCGAACCGCTTCTTGCCTGTTCTGAGTGGCATAGCAGATGTCCTCCTTTGGAGGTCCAATGATCCACGGAAATCTTTCCTTCAACCGTGAGATCACCCGGTTTGCATCATCCACGCTCAACGTGGTTTGAGTTAAATACGCGAGCTTCGTCCCTGGTTCAAATTGCAGATCATCAACCTCCTCAGTGCTTTCCACCAGGATGATCGCTTCGGGCGCTTCACCCATCGTCCCGATGACTTCGTCATGCCCCTCATGACCTATCAAGACGATCGTATAGTGGTCTTTGGCAAATTTGATCGCTTCCAAATGGACTTTGGTCACCAATGGACAAGTCGCATCGACCGCCCGCAACTCGCGAGCCGCCGCAATGCGACGAATCTCTGGAGCAACGCCGTGCGCGGAGAACAGTACTGTAGAACCGGATGGGATTTCCTCGAGATGGTCGACGAATATAGCGCCTTTTCCTTGAAAAGTGCGAACGACGTGCTGATTGTGCACGATCTCATGGTACACATAGATCGGCGGCCCAAAATGGCGCAATGCCAATTCCAAACTCTGGACCGCCATGTTGACTCCCGCACAAAATCCGCGGGGAGCAGCTAGGATTATTTTCATTCGAGGGTGGGTTCCTTTTTGGAAACTGACTTTCTGTCCATAATGATACCCATATGGAAACCGTTCGCGAAGCCAATCTGCAACCTCCCCCCAGCCAACAGCCACGCGAAAGTTCGGCAATCATGCCCGATTCCAGCTTGCATCAGAACACTAACTCCACCCTGCAACCACTGGGTCAGGCCGCAGAGCGTCGAGGCAAAGGGGTCGTTCTTGCCGATCTCGATCGATTCGGCCCTGAGTCGACAATCCCTGCAATGGCCGTCGATGAAGCCTTCGCATACTGCCAAAAGCTAACCCGAAATCACTATGAAAATTTTTCGGTGACCAACCTTTGGATCCCCCGATCCATCCGCCCTCACTTCTGTAGTATCTATGCGTACTGCCGTTGGTCTGATGACTTGGCGGATGAAACTGGAACCACCGATCGCGCGTCGTCGCTTCTGCAATGGTGGCAATCGGAACTCGACGACTGCTTCAGTCATCGCGCCACTCACCCAGTTTATATTGCGTTGCGCAAAACGATTTCAGAGTTTGAACTCCCCAAAGCTCCATTCGACGATTTGCTCTCCGCATTCATTCAAGACCAATCCGTCACTCGCTACCAGGATATCGCCACACTCCTTAATTACTGCACCCGATCCGCAAACCCCGTAGGCCGATTGGTGCTTCATCTAGCACGGTGTGTGACGCCGGAATCCATCGCATGGAGCGACTCGATCTGCACCGGTTTGCAATTGGCAAATTTCTGCCAAGACGTTCCTGTCGATGCTCGACGCGGACGCATCTACCTGCCGACGACGCTGCTTGAACAGCATGGTCTTACTGAACAGGAAGTCCTCGCAAATCACTTCCAACCGCAGCTCGCGAACTGCGTAGCATCACTCGCCTCCCAGGCTCGTTTGATGCTGTCTTCCGGTGCTCCCTTGGTAGGACAAGGCCCCTCTTGGTTCGCTCGCAGCATCCAGTTGTTTCTTCGAGGTGGTCTTACCATCGTTGGCAATATCGCTTCTCATCAACATGATGTCTGGTCGGCTCCGATCACCGTTTCACGTTCGCAGAAGATTCGTCTTTTCATCGATGCGTGCCTGCGTCCTCGCTCCCAAACCATAGCGATCACGCCCTCAGCCTCAAGGTACAAAAATCCGAACTCGGATCGAGAACCAGCTTCCACTTATTCCGTTCAAAATTCGTCGAGACCGACCGATGCCGAGGCGTTAGACGGGCGGCGAGCATGACCGATTTGGAGCTTTCATTCCAGGAATGCGAGCGTATCTCTCGCTCGAGCGGTTCCAATTTTTATCGATCCTTCCAGTTTCTTCGCCACGACCGTCGGCGAGCGATGCATGCACTCTACGCGTTTGCTCGAATGGCGGACGACGCGACCGACCCCCCTTCGGCACAATCGCAATCGCAAGCAGATCGACAATCGATACGCGATGATTTGCCCACTACCGATCGATCGAACGGATGGGACCTTGTAGCATGGCTTGGCTGGATTGAATCACTCCCGTTGCCGCTCGAAACGTCAAACCCCATCGCAACAGATTCCAAAATCAGGAACTCGCTATCACGTATCCGACCCGCGCTCGCGGACACCGTGCAACGGTTTGAAATTCCCAAGACACTTTTAGCGGAGATTGTTCGTGGAGTGGATGCAGATACGCGGCCTAACGAGATCCGCACGTGGAACGCTCTCAGGAAGTACTCCTTTCAAGTTGCATCTGCTGTTGGACTTTGCTGTGCAGCCATTTGGACTGAGCCCGGCACTTTGGTGAAAAACCAGACGCTTTGGGAATCTGCGATCGATTGCGGCCTAGCATTCCAACTGACGAATATTTTGCGAGATCTGGTGGAGGACGCGCAACGCCATCGTGTCTATCTACCGAGCCACGAATTATCGATCTTCGGAATCGATCGCGGGCGGTGGCTAAGTACGCTTGCATGGCCCGGCAAAAAGGATTTGGAGGCACTGGGTAACTGGCGAGGGCTCCTCGAGGTTCAACTCGAACGAGCCGATGCACTCTACGAACGGGGCTGGCCCGTGATCGAGCATCTCGAGAGCGATGGTGCACGCATGTTCTCCTTGATGTGGCAAACCTATCGCACTATCTTCGAAAAAATCCGGCAGTCACCCTCTCGAGTCTTCAACGAACGTGTACATCTTGGGCGCGTCGACCAATGGAACCTTGCCTCCTCCCATTTTTTTACCCCGCAATTCCATAAAAGCATCAACCGCACGAACCAAAAGTTTTACCGAAATACCAGGCGCACTCTCGGTCAACCGTCGACGATGCCGCCGCAAATAAGCCCACTGAGTGATTCAGCGGATCCAGCGAATCAGTACCTCAAGCCTCGAGTCGCGGTCGTCGGTGGTGGATTGGCGGGAATTCAGGCATCCATCCATTTAGCGAGACACG
>VGZN01000255.1 GCA_016872635.1 Planctomycetota bacterium
CTCGGTGACCGTGTCTTCGGTGACTAGAGAGTCGGTGGGCTGTTCGGTCGATGGCGTTTCATCTTTGACGAGAAACTGCTGTGGGACGGGTAATGCGCAAAGGGGATCGGGATCTGCTGGTTTCTCTTGCTTCTCGTTGTCAACCTTCTCAACGTCCGGCTCGGATTTCTCATCTGATTTTTCAGCCTTTGCTTTGATGACGGGTTCGGTTTGCAAGACCTCCATGACCGGCATCTTAAGAAGTTCATCGACGAAGCTTTGAGCTGTCGCGGCGATGCTGTCATTCCATCGAGACCATCTTTTGTGATAGTCGGTTTTTTGGAGTCGGTTGGAATCGAGTTCAGTTTTCATCCTTGATCTTCCCAATTCCAAGCCCCCTCGCGAAGGCGTTGATCCGTTAAGGACCCGCGTTTCTGTCCGCTCTCGCATTCTCAATCGAACGGTCGAGCGGAGCATTGTTGCGTAGTTCCTTGAGGATCTCGTTCAGTTGTGCTTGGTCTTCGTCGGTATTAAATTCAGCGAGTAACTTTTTCTGTTTATCGGACGGCATTGTCCGGATAATCGATACAACGTCACCTTTCTCGTTATTTTTCATCATCAGGAACAGCTGCGCTTTTGCTTGCTCTGGAGAAAGGTTCTCCATGATTTTTGAAGTTTCGTTCAAGCTATCCTTGGTAGCGCCTTTCTTGAGTCGGTCGAGTTCGAGGGTAAACTCATTTCGCCGAATCTCAAACCGAGCGATTTCCTCCTTGAGCATTCGTTCTTTGTCGGCAATCTGCCGTTGAAAGCGGTCGAGGGATTCTTGGCGCGAGTCGAGTTCAAGGCTTGCTTTGACCTTGGACTTAAGGACATCGTCGTAGGTAGGCGTGGGGGTTTCTCGTGCGCTGACGAGCACGTTTTTAAGCTTTTCACCTTGAATATCCACGCCGTTGAGCGCTGCTAACACGCGTGCCATCGTCTTGGAGTTTAGATTTCCGCGAGCCGCCGCGATTCCAAGGATGCTGAGTTGCGCAATGAATGTTGCCGCGCAGAACCACAAAAACAATCCCGAGAGTTTTTTGATCATCGCTTGATTATGTTGTTATGCGGAAAAGGGGAGAAATACGCATTGGCACACTCAGTTTCCTTCGCATGCCCACACGACCGGTGCGAAACGCTGCAAACTCTACGAAGGTCGTGAGTTAGCAATAACGAGTCGCTGTGCATAGGGCAATAGGAAAGATAGCTTACAAATGGGCTGGCGTTGCCGATTCGTTTGCAGCGTGTTGCGCACTGGTCGAAGCGACCCGCGTGTTAGACCATTCGTCGAGGCGTTCCTGCTCCTTTTTCAGGGCCAAGTCATCCTCGGCCGCGAAGCGATTGTCTCGGAGTTTCTCCAAGGACTTGACGGATTGCTGGCATTTCAGGAGCTTCGCTTGTCGGCGTTCTAATTCTTGGACCAGCAGTGATCTGTCCTGTGCAATGTGTGCGGCTTGGGCAGCGAGAACCAGTTGATATCGCTGGGCATCGAGAATTTGACCTAGGGAGATGAGGCCGTGGCTGGACTGTTTTCGCAGATCGTCCATCGCGCGATTTTGTTCGTCGATATCGCGTTTCGCGTCATCCATCTTGGCGATGGCGATGAGGGCATCAGAGACGGCCTGGCCTGCTTGATCCCGTTCCCGCTCTCGGATCTTTAGAAGTGTCGCAAGCCGGAATTTTCGGCTCATCCGGCGGCTCTCATCGGCATGTTAGGAGCCATGCTGTTGGCTGCGGATGAAGTCACCGCGCCGGCGTTAGCGGTATTTGCTGGAGCATTTAGTGCCAAAGCGATCTGCTGCAGGTCGCTCAAGCTTTTTTCCCAGTTGATCAACTCGCGTGTCTGCTGTGCGAGGAAAGCTTCGATGACTAGCCGCATTTGAATTGCCATGTCGATCTGTGGATTGCTACCTCGTGTATAAGCACCGATATTGATCAGATCTTCATTGTCTCGATAGATCGCCATCGATTTGCGAACTGTCTCGACGGCATATCGCATCTCGGATGGGATCAGTTGCGATTGGAGTCGACTTAGACTCGGTAAGATATCAAGAGCGGGGTAGCGACCACGGGCAGCGATGCTGCGTGAGAGGTGAATGTGCCCATCGAGCAAACCTCTTAATGCGTCGCTGATCGGTTCGTTGGCATCGTCCCCTTCGACGAGTACAGTGTAAAACGCGGTGATACTGCCGCGTTGAGTGATCCCCGAACGCTCAACGAGTTGGGGGAGCATGGCGAATACGCTGGGCGGATAGCCTCGCGTGGTCGGGACTTCGCCAGCGGCCAATCCGATTTCACGTTGAGCCATTGCGAAACGAGTGACAGAGTCCATCAGTAGCAATACCGATTTGCCTTGGTCTCGCAACGACTCCGCGATTGCGGTCGCTGTTTTCGCGGCCAATATTCGTTTCGGTGCCGGCTGATCGCTCGTCGCAACTACAGTGATGCACTTTTGGCGTCCTTCTTCCCCGAGATCGCGTTCGAGGAACTCGCGGACTTCACGACCTCGCTCTCCGATCAGAGCGATCACCACACATTCGGCCTCGGTACCTCGCGCTAACATCCCCAGGAGCGTGCTTTTTCCGACCCCAGAACCGGCAAAGATACCTAATCGCTGACCTTCACCGACGGTCAACATAGTGTCGATTGCACGCACCCGAGTCGGTAGGATTTTTTCAATCGGAGGACGGGAAAGTGCTGCTGCGGGCGGGGAGTCGCAAGGGACACGCAAACCGAAGGGAAGATCGGGACCATCGTCCATCGGTGTTCCAGTCGCATCGAGCACTCGTCCGACGAGCTCGGGGCAAATATGAACCGATCGGAACGTCTGAAACAATTCCACTTGGTCACCGGAGCTAACCCCCTCCAACGGATCAAGTGGTGCTAAAAGTGTGCGTCCCGCATCAAATCCGATCACCTCAGCGTCGAGTGGCGACTGGCTGCGTCGCTGGATTTTGACAATGGCGCCTACAGGAACGGGCAGGCCATCGACGACGACTGTCGTCCCGCGAATACTTCGTACTCGCCCAGTAATTGCATAGGGAATGATCCGATGAAGGGTCGAACTCCAGTCGCGGCTCTGCAGGATGCTCGGGAATTTTTGGAGATAGCGATCGATAGCAGGGTCTACCATGGAGTTAGCCGAGCTCCTGTTCCAGCCGCTTCAGCTGGCTCTTGATCGTTCTATCAATCGTGGTATCAGCGGTTTGTACGACCACGCCGCATCTTCCGACCGATGCATCATCGACAACCTGGATTTCGATGCCTGGAGATACCTGTTCGAGGAGATCCGGCAAGGCGCTCGAAAGAATCATCGCATCTTCCGAGTGAAGCCGCAGTGTAATTTTCTTTTGACCATGAAGCAATCGCACCGAATCCTCAATCCATTTGAGCAAGATCGATGGATCTTTTTCCATTTGGCGTATCATCAGTTTTTCGGCGATGCCGATCGCGATCGCAACGGTTTCATGTTGCCATTCACGTAGCCATTGCGTGGTCGCCAGTTCAAGTTCGTTGCATATTTGCGTAATCGCGGTGGCTGAGCTTTGGATTTTGTCGGTTGCCATCTGGTTTGCGATGGTTGTCGCCAATCGCTCGACATGCGACTCGCCCGCGCTCATTCCTTCCTTGCGAGCCTTCTCTCGGAGTTGCTCGCACTCCTTGGTGCAAGTCTCAAGCATCGCTTTTGCCTGGGTTCGAATGGTCTCCAAATAGTCCTTGGCACGCCCGGCAACATCCTCCCAGTTGAATACCTCCGCTTGAGTGGTATTGATACCAGTTGCGATGGAGTTTGATTTGAGAACGGTGGCCATGCGGTCTGTTTAAAGGGTAGGAGGATCGGGGGTGAGGATCACGGACGGAGTTGGCACGTTTTTGGTAACGCGTCAATCGCGTGAACATTTTGGTTCGCGGGCAGTTAGGCGGCTCGCCGGAAAAACCCTTTCGGTTTGCGGAAAGCGGGAATGGCTTGGGTGGTTACCATGGCCTCCGCACGTTTGACAATCTCGGTACAGGCGTCGTCGATTTCCCGAAGCGAAACATCTTGGAGTTGATTCAGTCTTTCTCGAAAACGTTTGAGTTCCTTAGCGGGAATCAGCTTTTCGAATCGCGATCGGAACTTGCGGCTGGCATTTGAAAGTGCCAAAAGCACCTGCTCCGGGTCATTCGCGTGTAGTACTCGAACCAGATCCGCATCCGCGAGTGGAAGCAGTTCGTCCAACGAACGTAAGGAGGGGCTATTTCCAGGGAATGGTAAGATATCTCCCTCGCCTGGATGCATGGATTCGCTAAAGGTCAAATCGGTGGACGCGGCTTCTCTTGAGGCGTGATGGGCTCCGGTTCCATGTTGGGGAGCGATGCTATTGAAACTTCCGCTGCCAACCATCGCTTGTGTCGGCGGCAAGATTCGCTGGCTCTCCGTAGCGGAGATCGGGCTGGTGGTTCCGAAGGGCGTTACCAAACCGGCATTTGAGAGCGTGCTTGATGGGGATTGCGAATGGTTGGTCGGTGAAAGTTGACCTAGCGAGCGCACCAATTCCGGTGCGTGTTGGTGCAATGCATTGGTCCAAATGCCTTGTTGGTCGATCGGTACATAGCCTACAATCGCTCGAAGTTTTTCGATTCCGGACTGGCTCATTCGCTTGGAATGCTCCATGGACCGCATCTTATTTTTCATCTCTTCGAGGATCTCCTCGAGAATTTTTGCATCCGTACGATGCAGATTAGGCAAATGTGCCATGGCTTCGGTCGCTGTCTGAACCGGAAGATGTTGCAGCATCGCCGTCGCTACTGGAACAGGAAGTTGGTTGATCACGGTCGCGATGACGATCCCGCGTTCATTCCTCAATAGCTCCGCGAGGGACGCAGGCGCGATATCATCCCATGGCTCGATTGGATTCTTTTCCGGGGTGCCAATGGTTCCGGAACCCGAACTGCTGTGGTCATGATGGTGGTGCGAACTATGTCCCCGTGTGTCACCTGCAGAAGCTGAAGCGGAAATGGTCGGGGAGGATGCAGTTTGACGCAGTGCTTCCCGAGAAATCTGCAAGGAATCGAGTGCCCCTTCGGATGCCGCGAGTAATTGAGCCGCTGGAGATGAGCTTCGCGATGCAGACGATGCCGACCCGCTTGATACCGATGGTGCGGAGACCGTACCCATGAACCCTCGGAGTTCATCCATCGCTGCAGATCGCTCTGCCGGATCGACTCGTCCTAAACTCGCCAAGGTCCGTTTGATGTCCCTGGCTACATGGTCGGGAAATTGCGACAGCAGTTTTTTAGCCGTGGTCGCGTCCATGCTTTGAAGCACAATGGCAACGCGGCGTACTTTCTGTTCCGGATCGCTGGCCATAGCAGTGTGAAAGCAAGAGGTTTGGGCAAACTGAACTCTGCTTGCTTTTAATCGTGATCGCACGATCGCGTCCAGAGGAGTTTCGCGTCGCAACCGTGCATTGAGTGAGATACAAATGCAAAAAGCGGTTTGCTAGAGATCTGGCAGCTGACGCATCGCAGAATGCTGTCAATGCCAGGTGTCGGTGTCATCCGTGATTTCGGATGGAGAGGCCAGAATCGTTTGCTGCCACTCTGCAAGCACGGGTTGCTCTTGCCCTCATACAGGGTGAACTGTTATGTCGAACCCACGATGAACGTTCTATGCAAAGCCAATCCTGTTTACAGCGTACGACTTGATCGTTTCGCGACGGTGCCCCGCGCGAGCGGTTGGGCTCGGCTTTGCTTATTGTTCTTGGGGTTTTTGATCGTTTCTGCTGGATGCAATCGAAGCCAACCGTATCTTGTCGCCTCGCCATCTGGCTTTCTCGGAGCTGGGGCCAGCAGCGGTGCCGCTCCGACAGTTCCCGCCGCAAACGCACCTAGTGCCACCGCGTCGGGAGCAGCGGCCCTTGGCCCCAATGCGTACGCTGCACAGATGGCTGAATTGGAACGCCGTGCGAAATTGCTCGATGAAAACAATCGCCAGCTCCACACGCAACTCGCTCAATCACAGCAACAAATGCAACTTTACAAAGAGCGTTCCGACCTAATGCAGCGTCAGTTGAGCGACATGTCGGGCCAACTGCAACAAGCAAAAATAGCATCCTCGCGACCAATGCCCCCGACGTCACCCTCATCGACACCGTCGAACCCTCCAAAGTCGACTGCAATGGACAGTACCCGACGAAGTGGTGCACGACTGACCGCCAATACCAGCGGCGGCGTAACACCAGAAGGGCTTAAGAGTCTCGGCTACGAAGTTGAGGTCAAGAATGGGGTTGTGCGTCTTAGGATCCCATCGGATCAACTCTTCCAATCGGGAAGCGCCCAGCCGACCACCAGCGCCGCAGGTATCTTGGACCGCGTCGCCGAAGTCATTCGCACGGACTATCCGAAGCAACGGATCGCGATAGAAGGGCACACGGACAATGCACCTTTGTACGGTGGAACCTATTCGACGAGCCATCAGTTGGCCTCCGCCCAGACCAACGCGGTGTTCGAACATCTGACGAAACGAAATCAGATTCCACAGGCGCAACTGTTTACCTTGGCCCATGGATCGAATTACCCCCTCATGGACAACCAGACCCCTGCCGGAAGGGCGTCGAACCGCCGCATTGAATTTGTGATCTATACGGAGACCTACTGAGCGTGACGAATCCTCGGTACGACGTTGTGGCGTTCGGCGAAACGATGATTCGCTTTTCACCACCTGGGTTTCTGCGACTGGAGCAGTCGGACACCTACGAATTGCACGTAGGGGGGAGCGAATCGAATACCGCAGCCGGTTTGGCGCGTTTAGGCCGATCCGTTTGCTGGCTATCGCGGCTAACCGAAAATGCGTTGGGCCGAAAAATTACCGGCATACTTGCCAGCCACGGTGTCGACACATCGTATGTGGTTTGGACTGATCGAGATCGGGTTGGAGTGTATTACTACGAGTTGGGTTCTCCCCCTCGTGCTAGCGAAGTGGTTTACGACCGGGCTGGATCCGCGTTCGCCCAATTCCCGCCAGAAGACTTAGTTCTTGAGCCATTGAAGAACACGCGTGTTTTTCATACCACGGGAATTTCCTTAGCACTTTCGGATTCCGTACGAGCGGCATTAAATACGGCACGGTCGACGGCAGTTGCCTCAGGAGGAGCCGTGAGCTTCGATTTCAATTACCGAGCCAAGCTATGGTCGATGGCACAAGCCAAGCAGGTATGTGAGTCATGGATGACCGAATCCGATTTGGTGTTCATCGCTAAACGAGATGCGGTAGCCTGGTTTGGACTAGCGCAGGAGCCGGAAGATCTGCGAGTTCTCGAAGATTTGATTCAAATGCGAAAGGGCAAGCTCACGGTGATGACACTTGGTGCCCGAGGCGCGATGGCGGGCGCACGAATGAGTACCCGTTCAGGGACCTCGGTCGAAACGCACTTCGTGGCAACAACCCCGGTAGAACCCATCGGGCGTCTCGGGGGTGGCGATGCATTTTCTGCTGGCTTCCTCGACGCATGGTTGGAGGACCAAAACATAGAAAAGGCTCTTCGGTGGGCCAACGC
>VGZN01000256.1 GCA_016872635.1 Planctomycetota bacterium
GCGACGGTGGAAGGGGGCGACGGTGAAACGGCAACCTCGTAACGAGCCAAGCCGACGGATTTGGCAACGGGTATTTCTTGATACGATCCTTTCAAGCGTGCCCATCTCTCGGTAGTTTAGCAGATTGGCCACCATGGTCGCAGGACCAAATTGACGCATCGCCAAGTCCACTAGTTCCAAACCGATCTCTAAGTTCGAGCAGTCATAAATGGCACCGAACGACCACCTGCTGCACCTAGATCCCTACCGCCCGATTCGCGATGCTGAGGAAATAAATCCGAGAAATATTCGCCCAAGGGGATTCAAGTCCAACAGCAGATCGATGGAAACGCATTTTAGTGTACGAACCGATTCGTCGACGCCCCGTCTTGTCTCGCGATCCCCTACTTGCAAACTGCTGCAACTAACGCGACCATGAAACGTATCGGAAATTCGTCGTTTGTCGTGACGATTTCGAACTCAAAGGAAGAGAATGCTAATGCTGGAAATCTTGTTGCCGGATGGGACCGTGGTCTCCCATCCCGAGGATGCTACCCCTCTCAGTGTCGCGAACTCGATCGGTTCGCGGTTGGCCAAAGCGGTTGTAGCCGCCAAAGTTGGCGACGCCGTTATCGATGCCGACCGAAGCTTGAAAATGTTGGCGGGTGATGGCCCAATACCTCTGAGGTTGCTCACCGATCGAGATCCAGAATCCCTCGACGTCTTAAGGCACTCGTGCGCCCACATCATGGCCAGGGCGGTCATGAGGTTATATCCCAATGTTTCGCTAGCATTCGGCCCAACGATCGCCAACGGTTTTTACTACGATTTCCAGCTTGATCATAAGCTAACTGAGGATGACTTTCAAAAGATCGAAGAGGAGATGGCTTCGATCATTGAAAAGGGGGAGCCATTTGAACAGTTCTCTCTCGACCGCAGCAGTGCGACGGCGCTGTGCCGGGACATGAAGCAAACCCTCAAGGTGGAACACATCGAAACTGGATTGAGTTCTCACGAGTCACTGGGCTTCTATCGCCAAGGGGAGTTTGTCGACTTGTGCCGAGGGCCTCATATCCCAGACGCGAGCCGTATCAAAGCGTTTAAGCTGATGAGTGTGGCGGGTTCCCACTGGAAAGGGAACATGGAGGGCCCGCAGCTTCAGAGACTGTACGGTACAGCATGGTTCAACCCCAAGGACATGCAGAACTACTTGGATCAACTCGAGGAGGCCAAAAAGCGGGACCACCGAGTGATCGGTAAAAAACTGGGATTGTTCCAGATCACTCCCGATGTCGGTCAAGGCATGTGTTTATGGATGCCTAAAGGTGCGCGCATTCGGAGCTTGCTCGAGGATTTTCTTCGCCGGGAAATGCTCCGACGAGGCTACGAGCCGGTGTACAGCCCTCACTTGGGCCGAGTCGAGCTCTATGAAACCAGCGGTCACTTCCCGTATTACCGCGACAGCCAATTCCCTCCATTGTTTGTTCACGATGCCGGCGCATTAGTGGATGGCTGGGTCCGGAAATTGAAAGCGGATCCAGATTTTTCATCGACCCAAGAAACTTCATTCGTGCACGCCGCCGAGATCCTAGGTTTCGACAGTGCGGCTTATCTCAAGGCCAAGACACATGAGGAAAAGATCGAGGCCCTCGATCATTGGCAACGCCAGCAGGAACGATTCTTGGTAAAACCCATGAACTGCCCTCACCACGCCCAGATCTTCAAGGCCCAACCTCGATCCTATCGAAACCTCCCATTGCGACTTTTTGAGTTCGGGACCGTGTACCGCTACGAGCAAACCGGGGAACTCAACGGTATGCTGAGAGTCCGTGGCTTGACCCAAGACGACGCCCACATCTTTTGTACCGCGGATCAAGTCGAACAGGAGTTCCGAAACACGATCGAGCTGACCCGGTTCGTCTTGGAATCGGTGGGTCTTGAGGACTACCGTGTCCAACTGTCGCTCCGGGATCCCAAGAGCGATAAGTACGTGGGAAGCGAAGAGAATTGGCAAAAGGCCGAGGCGGCGCTCCGACGGGTCCTTGAGGAATCAGGACTTAACTTCACTGCCGCTGAAGGCGAAGCTGCTTTTTACGGCCCTAAGGCAGACTTTATGGTGCGGGATTGTATCGGTCGCCAGTGGCAGTTAGGTACCGTACAACTCGACTACAATCTTCCTGAAAGATTCCAGTTGGAGTACACCGGCGCCGACAACAAAGCCCACCGCCCAGTGATGATCCACCGCGCTCCATTCGGATCGATGGAACGATTTGTCGGTATGCTTACCGAACACTTTGCAGGTGCGTTTCCTATGTGGCTTGCCCCAGAACAGATTCGAATTTGCCCGTTGAGCGAAAAAACCAACGACTACGCCATGGAACTCGAACGCAAATTCACCGATGCAGGTTTCCGGGTAACAACCGACCTCCGCGGTGCAAAAGTTCAAGCAAAAATTCGGGATGCGCAATTAGAATTGATTCCGTACATGGCTGTTATCGGCCCCAAGGAAGCGGAAACGCAATCGATCGCACTTCGAGACCGAATCGCGGGCGAATTAGGTACCAAACCGGTGGATGAAGTGATCAAGATGCTTTCCGACGAAGTCGCACAACGGCGGCTTCGCCAAACCGTCGAACGCAAAACCTCAGAACCAGAGACGCCCTCGGAAACCACCAGCCATGAGTATTGATCCGAACGCAGTAAAACGCACGGCCGAGAAAGTTCTAGCCGAGGAATTCCTCTCTGCTCGCTCGAAAATCCTAGACCTAGCAGCAACCCTCGATCGCCTCGAGCGGGCTTCCGGTTCCGTTGAAAATGCTGCGCAAATGCAACTCCTCAGCCAAGGCTTAAAGATCCTGTGCGATGATGAGTTCGACAAAGCCCGACGTGTTCAATTGCTGATGAGCCGACAATACGATCCAGACTGGCAAAAAACATATGGACTACATTGATCCACATATCCACATGGTGTCACGCACGACCGATGACTACGAGACCCTCGCTCGTATGGGGTGCGTCGCAATGAGCGAACCAGCTTTTTGGGCAGGCTTTGACCGGGGAAGCGTCGAAAGCTTTCGCGATTATTTCCGTCAACTTACTGAGTTCGAACCCAAACGAGCTGCTCAGTTCGGCATCCGGCATTTCACTTGGCTATGCATCAATGCAAAGGAGGCGGAAAACGTTTCCCTCTCCCGCGAAGTCATCGCCATGATCCCCATGTTTCTTTCGGCGAAAAATGTTCTAGGCATCGGTGAAATCGGTCTCAATAAAAACACAAAGAACGAATCAACGATCTTCCTTGAGCACCTTGAACTCGCGGTCCAATACGATCAACAAATCCTGATTCATACGCCACACCTCGAGGACAAATTCCAGGGAACGCGAATGATCCTCGATATGCTGATGGGTGACTCTCGAATCAATCGCTCGCGTGTCTTGGTCGACCACGTGGAAGAGCACACTATCGAAGCGGTCCTCGAAAACGGATTTTGGGCTGGTATGACCCTTTACCCAGTCACCAAATGCACTCCTCAACGGGCCGCTGATATGATCGAGAAGTACGGACCCGAACGATTGATGGCAAACTCGGCGGGCGATTGGGGCCCCAGTAAACCCACCGCCATCCCAGACCTGATCATGGAACTCAAGCGGCGTGGTCACAGCCGAGAACTCATTCGTCGCGTGGTTTATGACAACCCGCGGCAATTCTTCTCGCAGAGCAAGAACTTCGACCTTGCTGCTCTCCCAGGTTAATTCTCGTCGCCCTTTGTAGACTCTCTTTCGCGAAGCGGTCACTTCTGAAGATGCTCGATGAAAAAGGCATCGCGGCGACGCTTGCAGTAGGCGGACGAGCCTATCCCGTGCCCACCGCCGGGAACAAAGATCAAGTCGAAGTCCTTATCTGCACGAATCAGGGCGTCGACAACTTGCATGGTCGATGCGGGATCGACGTTGGTGTCCAACTCACCCACCACCAACATCAGCTTTCCTTGCAAGCGGTGCGCGTTGACCACGTTGGAGTTTTCTTCGTAATGCGGCCCAATCGGCCAGCCCATGTAGAGTTCATTCCACCAAACCTTGTCCATGCGGTTGTCGTGGCACCCGCAATCCGCAACGGCCGCATCGTAAAAGTCTCCGTGGAACAGAAGAGCGGCTAGTGCATTTTGACCGCCGGCGGATCCGCCATAGATCCCCACCCGATCGATATCGATCTCGGGGTATTTGGCTGCAGCGCTCTGCAGCCAAAGCTTGCGATCTGGAAAGCCCCCATCGGCCAACTTGCGATAACTCACATCATGAAATGCCTTGCTGCGATTGGATGTCCCCATCCCATCGATCTTCACCACGACAAAACCTTTTTCTGCCAACGCATGGTATTCGGTGAGACCTGAGTACGGCTTAGGAACAAAGGAGTCTTGTGGTCCCGCATAAATGTCCTCGATCACAGGGTACTTTTTGCCAGGCTCCATTTTGGTTGGCCGAACGATGATCCCATAAATGTCGGTAAGTCCGTCGCGTCCTTTGGCAACGAATCGTTCAGGCCGATCGCTCCCAACCCAAAGTCCTTCACTGCTGGACCGCTCCAACTCTGTCACCAGTTCCCCACTCTCAGCAGAACGCAGCTCATGCACAGGAGGCATATCAATGCGTGAAAACGTATCGATTATCCATTTCCGTGTCGGCGAGTATTGAACTTGATGGTCACCATCCCCTTGGGTCAATCGCACCAAATTCCGACCGTCAAAATCGACGCGGCACAAATGGCGATAATAGGGGTCTTGCTCGGGATCGATTCCACCCGCATAAAACCAAATCTGCCGTTTCTCACGGTCTACATTTTCAATCGACCGAACCACCCAATCTCCTTGGGTAATAGCATTGAGTAATTCGCCGGATTGGGCATCAAAACGATAAAGATGGTACCAACCGCTCCGCTCACTTCCCCACAGGACTTCCTTGGAATCGTCCAAAAATTCCCGATACGCCTTCGCTGCATAATCGATGTAGGTCGGACTCGACTCATCGATCAGAATGCGAGTTTCCCCTGTCTCAGGAGCGATCGAAATCCAGCGGATCGCCTGATGACCTCGCTGATCGTAGATGAAGGTTACCCTGGAGCTATCGGTATCCCATCGCACCTCTTCGATCGACCAAGGATTCGGAAACATTGCATCATCGATTGGGACAATACGTTTCGCCTCCATGTCGAAAAGACGAGGAATCGGTTGGTCCAGATTGTCTCCGGGTTTGTCATAGCGAATCTTTTTCAATCGCGGTTGCAATTGATCGCGAGGCGTTGACTCCACCAACGTAACCTCGCGATGGTCCCCTTGTCGTATTTGTAGCGTGAATGCATACCGCTGATTGGGTGACCAGACAATCGCTTGATCGTAACGGCAACGATCATTCCCGGCGCATGAATCAACCTTGGCCGAATCGAAAACCACTTGGCCATCCGGAGCTTCAAATCGGAGGTTTCCCTCCTCCCGCTTTACTTGCCAAACAACATTGGTGGGCTGCGCATCGGCGGAGGGGTTGCGGCGACGTCCGCGGCCCCGCCGTTCAAAAACCTGCGATGGTTGCATCTCCATCGAGCGGATCGAAAGTACTTCCCCGGCCGATGCAACACGCGCGGTCCAAAGTGGCTTGCGGTCCAATTGGGTCGCAAGCCACGAATGCCCTCGAAACGTTGATTGCGTTTTTGCTTCTCCCGGTTCCAAGTTTCCATACGACTGCGGTCGACCCTCAAAGTCCATCCAATACAACTGGACGGTTTCCTGGGTATCGTTCCGGATTTGGATATCAACCCGTTCGTCGATCAGTGTCTCCGAAGGTTCGACGCGGGCCGGACCGGAGGTGCTTAACACCGACCGTCCGAGCTTGTCTTCGATCGCCTCGATCGAATCGGCCCGAAACACGGTGTTTGCTTCTGCATCGACCAAGACATATTGCAGCCGCTTCGGCTGGGGCTCTACCGTGTACCAAAACTTGTTTTCACCCAGCCAATGCGGTTGCAAACGCAGCTTGGTCGCCGCAGCCCGCGGTGGGGTTTGAGCGTACACCAAGCATGGATTTGCAAGCCCCAGTGCGACGACAACCACACCACAACACCAGGCAGCAAGCCCCCCCTTACCGATTCCCTTCAGCGTTTGGCGTCCCCCCCTCTGAAGCATTCGACACCCTCGGCCGACTAAGTATTTTTTCTTGGTTTGGTTGCTGCGACTGCAGTTGGAATCCATGGGGAAGATCGCTGGGAATGTGTGAGAAAACGAGGGCCATTTGCCGCGAAGTTGAAGCGGTAATTTAGCGGATCAGCACAACCTGCGTCGAGCGTACCGATTGTGAGGATCGTACTGCCTCGGAGCGTAGCTGGGGTGACGACTTTTCCAATTGTAGGTTCACCCTGTAACGGTCGCAAAAAGTTTCTCAGAGACTTCGCGATTCCGGATCTAGACAATGAATCGGATTGCGAAGACCATGAGGGAGTTGGCTGGTCCAGACGTTTCCTGGATAGAGAAGTTCCGATTCGGCCACGCCCCAAGCATCGAGATGTTCAACACCTTGACATTCCCTCTGGTAGCTCTCGCCGTCGGCCTATGCATTTCATTGCTAACCACGCCCTTTGCGCGGTGGGTAGCGATCCGCTTTGGTTTGGTGGACTACCCAGACAACCATCGAAAACTCCACAAAGAGCCGATTGCTTTGTGCGGCGGATTGTCGGTTCTCTTCAGCATGCTCATCAGCGTCATCTTGGCACTGATCGTATTCCCGGAACTGACCAATCATTTGTACAAGGATTCCTACCAAGCGATCTCACTAGGAATCGGTTCGATCGCGATTGTTGGATTAGGTTTGCTGGACGACCGTTCTGGACTCCGTGGACGGCAAAAGCTTGCAGGCCAAATCCTCATTTGCCTGTCGATTATTGCGTTTGGGTTTTCGATAACGAGTGTTCAAATTTTTGGTTACTCCATCGAATTGGGGCTAATCGCTTGGCCAGCCACATTGGTTTGGCTCCTGCTCTGTATTAATTCTATCAATTTGATCGATGGTGCCGATGGTCTATGCTCTTCGGTCGGCTGGATCGCATTTGCCGCCGTTTCAGCAATCAGCGCCTACACAGGAAATACCGTCGAAGCGATCATCGCTGGTGCGATGGCGGGTGCGCTCCTCGGATTCCTGTTCTTCAATCTGCCACCTGCAAAAGTCTTTTTAGGTGACTCTGGGAGCATGTTGATCGGATTGATCCTGGGTGTACTCACCATGCGGTCGTGGTTCACGAATACGTCGTCGATGTCGCTGACGACCCCATTGGTTTTGATGTCGATCCCCTTGTTCGATTCCTCGATGGCAATACTTCGCCGCAAACTTACAGGCCGAAGTGTATTCACCGTGGACCGTGGGCATCTGCACCACAACCTGATGCGACATGGGATCCGCAATCGGGCTCTCGTCGGCGTAATCACGCTTCTCTCGATGATCACCGCGGGCGGAGCTGTCGCAGGAGTCTTGTTGAGATCAGACCTGATCTCCTTAGCAACAACCCTTTTCGCGATCGGAA
>VGZN01000257.1 GCA_016872635.1 Planctomycetota bacterium
TTCGATTGATGCGTCCCTCTGGAAACATACCGACGAATCTCCCTTGTTTTGCCGATGCGATCGCCCGTTTGGTGGACGCTGTATCAACGCCCCCACGGTTGGTCGGGATGGCTTGAAAGGCGCGGAGCAAGTTGCCTACTAAAGGGGTTTTGAAGTATTCGCCGGCAACCATCCAGTGAACCCGAGTACCCGCAATCAGTTGAAGGAAAAAGGGATCGAGAGAACATCGATGGTTAGCGACGAGTACCGCCCCCGTTTTGATGCGATCGGCCAGCAATCGGTCTCGATCGCGGATGGTGGGGACTATCCGCCGCGATTCGCCATCGATGGCATTCGCTGTCGGCTCGGACTCAACCCATTCCAATTCAACTCGCCACAGGATCCTGGACAACGCATACACAGGGGCGTAGAGGAGCCTCTCGCTCAGGGTGTAGCGCCCTGGTCCGAGCATCGCCCAGCTGACACCCAGCCCTAGGACGATCAGTGATGTGATTAAAAAAATTAATGCGGCGGTGGTCATGAAGTGAAAGTCTGGCAATTGCCGCAACCATCTGTAGGGCCGATGGTTACGTCGAAAAAACGGTTGTGTCCAGGTGGCATGTCTTGGCTTGGAAAGCTAGCTAATGCTGGAAAACTCTGGGCTTTCGGGGGGGAGTTCGGGAAAAAGAGAGTAGCCAGGGTATGGGCCTTTCGGGTATGGTAGGTGAGTCGCAATTTTGACGATCTCAGCCGGTCGGCGAGTGCGGCGTCTCCACCATCGAAGCGATGTGTGCTCTGGGTGTTGGGTCGTGATTGAGCCTCGCGGCCACGGGTTCAATCCAATAATCGGTCGAGAAGCAGAGATCGGTTGCCCGACGAATCATTGCACACGCAGCTCCACGCAGGTCGTCTTCAGTTTACCACGTTTGTGGTTCTGAGGTGCGGCCAAACCAGCACGGCGCATTGAATGGAATATCATGGTGCATGCTGCGATGGGTTTTTTGAGATGTCGCCCCCGACCGGCTTTTTTTATTCATGAACGTATCTACCGTCCACATTCCGGTTCTACTCGCTCCTGTTCTACAAGGCCTGGGCTTAACAGGTGAGCGTGCCGAAGAGTCCAATGGTTCAAGCCCAGAGAACCCGGATCGGCCGCGTGGGATCGTCGATGGAACCCTTGGTGGGGGGGGGCACACGCTTCGAATTTTGCAGTGCTTGGCTCCGGTCGATTGGGTGCTCGGAATCGATCGTGATCCTTCGGCTGTGAAGCGGTTCGTCGAAGGGATGGTTCGTGATGGCTGGCAACGAGTCGGGTTCGAACATCAGATCGCAGTGGAGACTGCCGCGGCAGATCCTGGCACGGGAGAAGCTCCCGAGAATGGCTTCGATTCGGAGCAAGTGATTGAGTTGAGGTTGCCGAGCAAGTCGGGGGGGCCTCGGCTGTTGGTCGCATGCGGGTCGTATTGCGATTTACCGGATATTTTGAAACACCAGGGACTCGGCAAAGTGGACGGTATTTTGCTGGATCTTGGTTTGTCGAGCGATCAGTTGCAGGATCCATCGCGCGGATTTTCGTTCAAAGCGACCGGACCGTTGGACTTGAGATTCAATCCCGAGGCAGGGATCAGTGCAGCGGAGTTGTTGCAACGAAGGTCGGAGCAGGAGATCGCCGACTTGATTTATCAGTTTGGAGAGGAGCGGTTTTCTCGTCGCATTGCCCGCGCGATTGTGGAGCGTCGTCGCACCAAACCGATCGAGACTGCAGAGGAATTGGCTGATTTGGTGCACCGAGTCCTACCGGGACGTATTCATGGACGCATCGATAGTGCGACCCGCACATTTCAAGCCCTGCGGATTGCGGTTAACCGCGAACTAGAGCATGTGGAACAAGCGATGGAAACCTTGCCCGCCTGCTTGTCGGAAGGTGGCCGACTCGTCATTATCTCTTTTCATTCCTTGGAGGATCGAATCGTCAAGCATGCGATGCGAGGGGATGACCGATTGAAGGTTTTGACCAAGAAGCCTACCGAGGCGGATGAATCGGAGTTATCGAATAATCCTCGGAGTCGGTCGGCAAAACTCCGAGTCGCAGAACTGCGTGCGGAAGACAATTCAAGCTGAGGCAGCTCACTGGTATCGGTTGCCAACGACTTTCCTCACACCATCGTAAGCTGTTTTCGTTCAGAAAAGATCAAGGTCCAAAATGCCTAATGCAGTCTACGTCATCGGGACCATGGATACCAAAGGTTCGGAAGTTGGCTTTGTTGCTGAGGCCATTCGCAAATGGGGGCTTAACGTTCGAACCGTAGATGTCGGAACCTTGTCAGCGCCGACGCTTGCCCCGGACATCGATCGCAATACAGTGCTCGCAATGGGCTCGGAAGGCTCGAGGTCGCTGGAAGGACTGGAGCGCGGGCAAGCTGTCGAGAAGATGAGCCGTGCCTTGGTTGAATACTTGAAGAAAGAGTACTTGGACGGCGAGCTTGGTGGTGCGATCGGGTTGGGAGGAAGCGGGGGAACATCCTTGATTACCGCTGCGTTGAGAGCCATTCCGATTGGGGTTCCGAAGGTGATGGTTTCTACGGTTGCTAGTGGAAACATCGCCCCCTATGTTGGCTGTTCCGATGTCTTTGTGTGTCCCTCGGTGGTAGATGTCAGTGGATTGAATGCGGTCTCAACTAAAATCCTGACCAATGCAGCAAATGCGTTGGCCGGGATGATGAACGGAGCGGGCCCGAGTCATCCGACAAAGCCGGCTTTAGGAATGACGATGTTCGGTGTCACGACTCCGTGTGTCACCGGTGTTCGCGAAGCTCTCGAAGAGATGGGGTATGACTGCTTGGTATTTCATGCGACCGGTGTCGGTGGCCAAGCCATGGAGGGACTTGTCGAGAGTCGAATCATCGAAGGTCTGCTCGATCTGACCACGACCGAGGTCGCTGACGAAGTTGTCGGTGGTGTCTTTCCCGCAGGTGCGCAGCGATTCGATGTTTTGGCATCGCGAGAAATAACTTGTGTGATGAGTGTTGGGGCGATGGACATGGTGAATTTCGGAGCGATGAACACAGTGCCGGAATCCTTTAAAAACCGGAAACTACACATTCATAATAGCAATGTAACGCTCATGCGTACGACACCTGATGAGAATAGGCGTTGTGCTCATTGGATGATCGCCAAGTTGCAACGGGCGAGAGGTCCGATCACATTGCTCCTGCCAACTCTCGGTGTTTCGTCGCTCGATGCTCCAGGGCAACCCTTCCATGACCCCGATGCCAACGCCGTCTTATTTGACGAACTTGAGCGAGGGCTTGCAGGGCGATCGAATATACATGTCGAGCGTGTTCCAGCTCATATCAACGATTCCGCGTTTATCCAACGCGCCATCCAAGCTTTCCGTGAATTACGCCCTTCCTGATTCTCGAAACGAGAGCTTTGACAAGCGATTGTCGCGAGTTCCATTCAATCACCATTCCACGAAGAGAACATGAAAGCCACTCGAACAGATATCTTGAACCGCTTGCGTGCAAAAGTAGCAAATGGAAATCCAATCATCGGCGGCGGTGCTGGGACAGGGATCTCGGCCAAATGCGAGGAGGCGGGTGGTATCGATTTGATTGTGATCTACAACTCAGGTCGCTATCGGATGGCTGGACGTGGTTCACTTTCCGGAATGCTCGCGTATGGAAATGCTAATCAGATCGTCAAGGAGATGGCGTATGAGGTACTGACGGCGGTTCGCCATACTTCGGTACTTGCGGGTGTCTGCGGTACTGACCCGTTCATGTTGCGAGAACCTTTTCTGAAAGAACTCAGAGAGTTGGGGTTCGCGGGGATTCAGAACTTTCCGACGGTGGGACTGATTGATGGAATGTTCCGCGCCAACCTTGAGGAAACCGGCATGAGTTATGCACTTGAGGTTGAGTTGATTGCTGCCGCTAGGCAGATGGATATGCTGACAACACCTTATGTTTTCAACACCGATGAAGCTATCCAGATGGTGGACGCGGGGGCTGATATTATTGTGGCGCATATGGGATTGACCACGAGTGGTACGATCGGCGCGAAGAGCGCAAAGACCTTAGATGATTGTGTTCAGGAAGTGCAGGCGATCACCGACGTTTCTAAGAATCGGCGGAGCGATGTTTTGGTTCTCTGTCATGGTGGCCCGATCGCTTCCCCCGACGATGCGCAGTACATTTTGAGCCGGTGTAAAAATGTCGATGGTTTCTACGGTGCCAGCTCGATGGAAAGATTGCCCACGGAAATCGCGATCACCGAGCAAGTGCGCAGCTTTACCCGTTTGAAGGGATGAGGTTTGATGCATGAGCACCCCGATCCCAGAGTCCAAACCCACCGCTCGTTTTCAGATACCCATCGTTCTCAATATCGTCGAATTTGGGTTGATCATTGCATGGTGGTTGTGTGTACTATGGTTGGTTTCGCAATTTGAAACCGTTGGGATCTGGGCCTCGCTGCTCGTGATACTGGGTTGTTGGGGAAAAAGTATTTTCTTCGGCACTGAAAATTTGAATCAGTTGTACGATGCATCGCGCAGCGATTTATCGCATCATCGCTTCTTGCTCTTGATGGCGATTAACATGATTCAAATGATTTTGTCATTCGCGTTCGACTTTCATTTGCTTTACACGATCGATAAGCACAGTTTTCTAGGAGTTGCCAGCGAAGCTTCCTTCGGTGTGGCCCTCTTCGATTTCTTTTATCTGAGTACCCTTAATTTCTCATTTTTTGGCTACAGCGAGATACTTCCGCAAACCGTGGTGGCCAAGATCGTCAACCTGACGGAAATTGTCTTAGCCTTCATCACCGTGATCTTCTTGCTTTCGGACTTTGTTAGCCTAAAAGAATCACTGCGCAAGGCCTAGCCTGCAGCAGCTACATTCCTTGAATTGGACAACTCTCTGAAAAGCGGTGATCAATTCTTGGTGGGGGATTCAGGTTTGTAAGGAAATGCTCGATCATCGAGGGGTTTGATCCAAACATTGCGAAATCGGGTTGGGCTTTCGTGGTCCTGGAGGAAGACGGGTCCGACCTGAGTCGCTAATTGCTTTTTCCAAACCGCCTTGAGGTAGTCGGTGGTTCCATAACGGAACGGGTGGTAGACCGAGCGCGGTTCTTCAAACTTAGTATTCTCCTGAACGAGCTGGCCATTGAGCCAGGCGGTTACAGAACCTGGAACCGTGATTTTTCCTGCGGCATCACGGCGGGGAGCCCGGTAGCGAATATCGTAGACTTGCCATTCCCCTGGTTTTTTCGAAGCGTTGACTAAAGGTTTGGCAAAGCCATACAAGGCACCTTCGTCGTGTTCCGTCGGAGATTCGACTCCGAACGAATTGAAAATCTGCAGTTCGTAATTGCCATGAAGGTAAACACCGCTATTGCCTTCGGCTTTGGGTGAGACATTGAACTCGACGTGCACATCGGCGTCTTGGAAGTGCCATTGGGAGACAATATGATTTACCCGGTTTTCACTTCGAGTCGAGACGAGGCATCCATCTTCAATCGGCCAGTTCACTGGTCCTCCGCTCATGCTCAGGAACTGGTTGGTCGAACCGTCGAATAAGACAATCGCTCCATCAGGGGGAGGGGCCGGAAGTTTGGACTGCTCAGGCTTGAAGATTTCTTGCGAGCTACCACTGCTATTGTCTTGGGCAGAGGATGGCTGCGACCAGCCATGCAGCAGCCCTGTAATGCACAGGGAGAGCAAACCCATCGGAAGCCCATTGGTTAGTGCGTTAGCCAATAAAGTTGTGATCGATCGGATCATCGTATGAAGCCTCGAGAAGAAGCAAAAACTAGGGGTTGGTTGGATACGGAACCGCTGTAGCCATCGGTTCGATTGTAGCGAAAGTGAAAAGCTCGTTTCGTTTTGAATGTTAGATCGCCAGTAATGATCTTTGGTAAAAACTTCCCGTGTTCCAACGTTGGAAAACCCGCTTGGATCATAAGGTTTCCGGGATCCATGTGGTGCTGTCGATATTGCATGTAACCACTTCGATAGAGCCTTGGCGTTCTCCGGGAAGGAGGGCTAACATTCCCACTTCGGGATTGGATTGGCAGAACTGGATCGCTTGATCGACTCCCATCACGTAGAGGGCTGTTGCGAGAGCATCGGCCCACGTTGCTGAGGGATGTAGGACGGTAACGCTCAAGGGGCCTTGGGCGGGCCAGCCTGTTCTCGGGTCGATGATATGTCCATACCGTTTGCCGCGGAAGTAGAAAAATTGGTTTGCAGGGCCGCTAGTACCTAAGGCTAGGTTTTTGAGAATGAGCGAACCGAGAACTCGTTCGGACTGCTCCGGATGGCGAACAGCAATTTTCCAACCTGGATTGGATTGTTCGAGTTGTTGTCGTCCGTGAGCCCGGACGCTGCTTTTACCACCATGGATAGCGAACTCAAACACACCGTGATCGAGCAACAACTGGGCCGCTTGATCGATCGCGTATCCCTTTCCAATCCCTCCCGGGTTGACCGAAATTGGCCTCGAGAATTTAACTTGAGATTTTGCAGTATCAATTAGCAGGAATTGCGATCCGACTCGATCGAGCGCATCGCGGATCGTATTTTCATCGGGCATTTTTCCAGCGCGGCTGGAGAAACCCCAGGCGTCGGAAAGGCTGGCCGCCGTAATATCGAATGCACCGTTGGTCTCTTGGTGGATGGTTAATGCAATGCGGAGTAGATCCAAAGTGGGTAGCGATACGTCGACTTCGGTTTCTAACGCTCGTTGATTCAGTCGGCTGAGATCGCTGGTCGGGATGTAAACGCTGAGCAACTGCTCGAGGAAATCGATCAATCCCAGGGACTGCACGGCATATTCCGGTCCATCGGCGGGTAGATTTGGATGGAGCAAAATGTCGAATTGGCAAGCCATGGCTCGGCGAGAGAACTCGAGCCAAATCGGGGGACCGGATCGAGTCATGGCCGAACACGAGTCCCTGAGCCTATTCGTCGCGATCGTTCTTTGAGCAATCGTTTTGCTTCTTTGGGATCGACCAAATCGATTTCCTCGCGTGAGTCTCGCCGAAGTCGGTCATAAGTTTCTAGCAGTCGTTCGTTGTTGATTCCTTCTGGGACCATCCAAGCTGAGATAACAATGAGTTGGTCTGTACGGTCAATTCCTTCGAGAAGGCGTTTTGCAAATGGGCTCAATGAGTTGGTCAACTCGGTGACCAATTCGTCTTGGTTATCCAATCGGAAGCCATCTTCCACGGGGCGGTTGGAGTAAAGGGACATGAGCGCGGTTCGCACATCTGTTTCGCGGCGAAGAAACGGCATATTCGCGATGAGCACCGGTAGTAACTGGCTTTTTCCCCATTCTTCCAAGGCGGTGGCATCCGCAGCATTGAGATCGGCTGCATAAAACATCGCCGCCTTGAGGCATAGTTGCTCCTTGAGGAATCTCGCACGCTGTTCCGCGGTTTGACCATCGAGATCCTGTCGTTTTGTGCTTGGCAGAGAATCGAGAACGGTACCAGTCACGCGGATGGCTTGGTTGATGGCGTCCGCATCGGGGCGTG
>VGZN01000258.1 GCA_016872635.1 Planctomycetota bacterium
CAATGAAGTTTCGCCAAGGTTTTTTCCTCGGGCTGGCCACGGTATTAGGGGCCGGTAGCGTATTCGCTGGTGACTGCGGATGCGGTAATGGTGCACACACCGTTGCGGCAGCTGGATGTGGATCAGTGGTTAGTGGTGGAGTTGTTGGTGGCGGAGACGCTGGTGCTGCAGGTTGTGGCCCACAGATCACTTATGTTGAGCGCACTGTAAACGTTGCTCAGCAAGTGACTGAAAAGCGTACCGTAAACAAGACGTTGACTCGCGCTGAAGAGCGTGAGCGTCGATACAACGTGACCAAGATGGTTCCACGCACTGAAACCAAGACCGAAACCATCACGGTTCAAGTTCCAAAGACTGAAACCAAGAAGGTTGACTATACCGTTTCGGTACCTGTGACCAAGCAAGTTGAAGAGCAATACCAAGTTCAAGTTGCTCGTACGGTAACCGAAGACGTTCCTTACACCGTTAAGAAGACCGTCTACGAAGATCAGACCAAGACCGTCATCGTTCAAGTTCCAAAGACTGTAACGGAAGAAGTCAGTTACCAAGTTCAAGTTCCAACGACTGTTGATGAAGTCGTAAACTACACCGTCCAAGTTCCAAGCTACGTGGACGAAGTTCAGACCTACACCGTCAAGGTTCCTACAACCACTCAAGAACAAGTTCAATACACGGTTCAAGTTCCTGTATATACCGATGAACAAGTTCCTTACACGGTACAAGTTCCTGTATACACCGACGAAGTTGTCAACTACACCGTCAAGGTCCCTTACACCGAGCAACGCACTGGCACTCGCAATGTATGCCGTCGCGTTCCTGTAACGACCACCCGTACGGTTACCAAGGATCTCGGATCGTACCAAACCGTTATGGAAGAAGTTCCAGTGAGCGGCGGATGCGGTTCGGCTGTTAGCTCCGGAAGCGGATGCGGCGGCAAGAAGGCTGGTTGTGGCGGTTGCGGCGGGTGCAACAGTGGTTGCGGTTCTGCAGCAGTTGCTTCGAACGGATGTGGCGGATGCGGTGGCGAAGTCGCTGCAGCTCCTGCAACCCGAACCGTTTGCCGCAAGGTTTGGGTTCCAAACGTTGTTACCGAAGAAGTTCCTGTAACGACCTACCAAAACCAATCGTCGACCGAAGAGTACACCTATAACGTGACACTCTACCGAGACGAAGCCAAACAGAAGACCGTCAAGAAGGTTAGCTACACGACCGAAACCCGTCATCGTACGGTTAAGAAGTGCAGCATGACCACCGAAACCCGTACCCGTACGGTGAACAAGGTTACCTACAACGACGAGCAACGTACTCGTACGGTCAAGAAGTGTGTTATGAACACCGAAAACCGTTCGAAGACTGTCAAGAAGACCGTTTGCAACACCGAAACCAAGACTCGACCAGTAACCAAGATGGTCATGACGACCGAAGAGCGACAAGTAACCGTCAAGGTTCCAAAGGTTGTTGAAGAGCAAGCAACCCGCAAGGTTTCCAAGGTCGTTTGTGACACCGAGACCAAGACTCGTACCAAGAACGTTACCGAGCACGTGAATGAAACCCGTCAGAAGGACGTCACCACCACAGTTATGGTTGCTGAGCAACAAACTCGTACTTACAACGTAACTGTCTGTGACAAAGTCACCGAAGAAAAGGTTGAGAAGTACACCGTCAATGTTCCATACACCGTTCAAGAAGAAGTCGATGTTACCGTCTGCAAGATGGTTCCAACGACCGTAACGGTTCCTGTATGGTCGAACGGCGTTGCAGTTGGTGCTGGCAGTGCAGTTGGTGCCGGTTGCGGCGGTGCTGCAGCTTCCAACGGAGCCGGTTCAGGCTGCGGCGGATGCGGAACCCCAGCTCCTGCAGCTTCGGGTTGCGGTTGCAAGTAATTAAAATTGCCAGCGATTCCGTCTATAAAGGACGGGTCTGGTGAAAACAAAAGGAAACGGCCTGTGAAATCCACAGGCCGTTTTTCTTTTGAACAATCTCGGTACAATACGCGTCCGTAATTTCCCTCCCCCCCTTTCGCTACGACATGAGGCAGTGGACTGTCGCGGTGCGGAAGGGGCTCAACGCAAACTCTGCAAACAATCAGAAAAATGGCATCTCCATCGAAAGTTGTCGATCCGTTCGGTGCTCGTGATTCTTTCAAAGCACCTCAAGGTAGCTTAGGCATTTACCGCTTGGATCGGCTCGAGAAGGCCGGCGTCGCATCTGTTTCGAAGCTTCCCTTTTCGATCAGGATTTTGCTCGAAGCCGTGCTGCGCAATTGCGACGGTTTCCAAGTCACCCAAGAGGACGTGGTGAACTTGGCCAAGTGGAACGCGTCGAAACCGGAGGAACTTGAGGTTCCGTTCAAGCCTGCTCGGGTGGTGCTGCAGGATTTTACGGGTGTGCCTGCGATTGTGGATTTGGCAGCGATGCGTGATGGTATGAAAAGCTTGGGTGGCGACCCGCAAAAAATCAACCCTCTGATCCCGGTGGATTTGGTGATCGATCACTCCGTCCAAGTTGACTACTTCGGAACGGCTGATGCATTGAGCAAAAATGTTCACGTCGAATTTGAACGGAATCGTGAACGGTACGAGTTCCTTCGATGGGGGCAGCAAGCCTTCGCGAACTTCCGAGTTGTTCCCCCAAACACTGGTATCGTGCACCAAGTGAATTTGGAATACTTGGCGAAGGTTGTATTCCAGGGGAATGATCATCTCGGTCGAGTTGCTTTCCCTGATACACTGGTTGGGACCGATTCTCACACCACCATGATCAACGGCCTTGGCGTTTTGGGTTGGGGAGTTGGAGGCATCGAAGCCGAAGCCAACATGCTAGGGCAGCCTTTGTACATGTTGATGCCTGAGGTAGTCGGTATGAAATTGACGGGGAAATTATCACCGGGTGCGACCGCGACGGACTTGGTGTTGCGTGTTACCGAGATCCTCCGTAAGGAAGGTGTGGTCAATAAGTTCGTTGAGTTTTTTGGGGATGGGGTTTCCTGCATGTCGCTCGCCGACCGCGCGACCATTGCCAACATGGCTCCTGAATATGGAGCTACGATGGGATTCTTCCCAGTCGATGGCGAAACGCTCGCATATTTGAAGAGGACTGGGCGGACTGAAGACGAAATTGATTTGGTGGAGCGATATTGCAAGGAGCAGGGGTTGTTCCGTTTGGACAACGGTCCTGACTTGCAATACACCAAGGTGTTAACGTTGGATCTCTCCTCGGTCGACCCCGCAGTGGCTGGTCCTAAGCGGCCTCAGGATCGAGTTCCGTTGAAGACCGTGAAAGCATCGTTCTCGAAAGCGCTTTCTGCCCCAATTGCGGAGCGAGGCTTTGGGCTAACGGGTGACCAATTGCCATCCAAAGGTACCGTCAAGGATTCGAAGGGTGAAGAGACGATTACCCATGGTGCAGTGGTGATTGCGGCGATCACCTCTTGCACGAACACCAGCAATCCTTCGGTAATGATCGGCGCTGGGTTGCTTGCTAAGAAGGCTGCGGATCGTGGGTTGAGGGTCAAGAGTTTTGTGAAAACTAGTTTGGCACCTGGGTCTCGCGTGGTGACTGATTATTTGACCAAGGCTGGGGTGCTCAGTTCCCTCGAAAAATTGGGTTTCAACGTGGTAGGGTACGGTTGCACGACTTGTATTGGTAATAGCGGACCATTGCCGGATGCGGTGGCTAACGCCGTCACCGAGGGGAATCTCGTGGCTGCAGCGGTGCTGAGCGGCAATAGAAACTTTGAAGGTCGAGTTAATCCGCACACGCGTGCTAATTACTTAGCGAGTCCTCCATTAGTTGTTGCATATGCTTTGGCGGGCACCGTGGACATCGATTTCGAAAAGGATCCGATTGGGCACGACGAGTCGGGCAAGCCTGTTTTCTTCCATCAAATTTGGCCTACGCGAGATGAAGTGGAAAAGGCCGCAGATGCGTCGGTGCTTCCCGAGATGTTCTTGAAGCAGTACTCCGATGCCTTCACATCGAACGAAGCTTGGAACGAAATCCCAATCACACCGGGTGGCCAGTATGCGTGGGATGCAAAGAGCACTTACATTCAGCGTCCTCCGTTCCTAGAAGGAATCACAACCAAAGTTGGTACGATCCAACCTATTGTCGGTGCAAGGGCGTTGGCCGTGTTGGGGGATTCGGTAACTACCGACCATATTTCGCCTGCGGGTTCCATCGCGAAAAGCGGACCAGCAGGTAAATTTTTGGTTGAAAACGGTGTTACACCTGCCGACTTCAATAGTTATGGAGCTCGGCGAGGTAATGACCGAGTGATGGTCCGTGGGACTTTTGCAAACATCCGTATTCGCAACGCGATGGTTCCAGGAGTCGAAGGGGGCGTTACTCGCTACCTTCCTACCGGTGAGACGATGAGCATCTATGATGCGTCGATGAAGTATCAAGCGACCAAGACACCTCTGGTTGTTTTAGCAGGCGCTGAGTACGGAACAGGTTCTTCCCGTGATTGGGCAGCCAAAGGTACCTTGCTCTTAGGTGTTAAGGCGGTGATTGCGGTTTCCTACGAACGTATCCACCGAAGCAATTTGGTGGGAATGGGAGTACTGCCATTGCAGTTCTTGCCCGGCCAGAGTGCCCAATCTCTCGGGTTAACTGGTGAGGAAACGTTCGATATCGCCGGCCTGAGTGAGTCGTTGCAGCCTCGGACAAAGATTCAGGTGATTGCGAAAAAGGGTGATGGAAGCCAGGTAATCTTTGATGCACTTGTGCGTATTGATACGCCGGTTGAAATCGAATACTACCGAAATGGCGGAATTCTGCCGACTGTTCTGCGGAAGCTTGCTGAGTAGTTGGAGTGTACCCGCATGACGATTGAACGGCATGGGGTAACTCGTCGTTGGTCCGATATGGTAATACACAGAGGGGTTGGCTACTTCGTTGAGGTACCTGACTCCCCTGAACTGCCTCCGCGCGAACAATTTCGACAAGTTCTCGCGCAAGTGGAGGAAAGATTGGCGATGGTGGGTAGTCGCCGCGAGAACTTGTTGCAGGTCACTATCTATTTGCCTGATCCGTCCGATCTCGCCATCTTCAATCAAGAGTGGGAATCGTGGATCCCTGAAGGCCACGCCCCATCTCGAGCTTGCATACACTCCCAGCTGGCTGCTCCCGGGTATCGTGTGGAGTTGGTTCTGACCGCTGCAGTTGATGAGTCGTGAGCGATGCGATTGTGTTCAAGCCAACCGTTCAAGTAATTTTGCTCATCTTTCAATGGGTTGCTTAAACGGGTAAACTAGGGTGAGATAAAGATTCTCTTTCCCAGGAGGTGGATAACGATGGCTGAAGGTTTTGCCAATGAAAGCGGGCGAAGGACGCGCCGATCTGCGATGCTTCTGTCGCGCGAGGTGGAAATTGTTTTCTTGACGTTAGTTCTAATGCGATGTGGAGTCTGCGAGGCGCAATCGACACTGGCAGTCCCAGTAAGCAACCCAACTACTGTTCCTGGGGCGGGACGACTCGATCCCTCATCTGTTGCGTCGACGTCTCCCGTCCAATCGACAAATGCCCACGCGGAGCATCTGGCATTGCTGCACTTGATTGATTCGATCGAGCCCTACCGTCCGACCAAGGAACTTAAGGGTACCGCGATACTCGCGGGATCGACGACCATGCAGATGCTTGGAAAGGCTTGGTCCGAGCGGTTTCGAAAGTTTCATCCAGATGTGACGTTTGAGCGAGGCAAGGACGGCACCGATGCAGGATTGCAGGAAATCTCGCAGCGACCGAATGTGATCGCTGGCTCCAGTCGTCCACTAACGGCCCCCGAACTAGAGTCATTGAAAGGGACGTCGTGCAAGGACCCGTTTCCGGTAATAGTCGCTTTGGATCCTTTGGCGTTGTACGTGCACAAAGACAATCCCATACAGAGCATTAGTCCGGATCAGTTGGAGTCGATCTTCCGCGCCCCGGGTGGGCCAAAGCCTCACGTTGCGAAATGGGGAGAATTGGGAGTTACGGATGAATGGGCTGACAAGCCGATACGGATCCACACACGTGGGGACCATAGTGGCACGACAGGATTCATCAAGAATTGGGTGATCCAAGGAGGAGAGCTTGCGCGATCTGCTGAGGTCCACGAAACCAATGACAAAGTGTGTGCTGCGATTACCGCTGATAAGTATGGGGTAGGGCTGAGCGGTTTTGGTGAGTCGCGAGAGACGCTCAAAGCTGTCGCACTGTCGTTGCCGGGTGGGTTGGTGTCTGCGGATGAGCAAAGTTTTTTGTCGGGGCGATATCCTTTTGTGCGACCGCTCGTGTTGGTGATCGATAAAGCGGCCATGGCAAACGATGGCGGTCTTCGAGAGAGTTTGCTTCGATACGTTTTGAGTCGAGATGGACAATTAGAAGCGGTGCGAGCAGGCTTTTATCCGTTGGACCCAGCGTTCATACGCAGGGAATTGGACCAAATCGTCGGACCGCAGGTTCGCTGATTAGCAGTCGTGATTTTTCGAGGAAACGGCCCGTATTTATCCAGTCCCTGCTTGTGAAAGCAGGTTTCTAGAAGTTGAGATCATGAGCATGTTCAGGTTTCCCTCTTGTTCTGTTGTTCTTTGCGTGGTGAGTTCTGTTGTTTGCGGGAGTTCTGCTTCTGGGCAATCGTGGACCGACTTTAATGCGGCGGTGCCCAAGGTTGTTCCAGGGGTCGGTTTCCCCAGTACCTCCCCGGTGGCACCTGGTACGTACACCCTTCCTGGAACACTTCCTGGTGCGGTAACTTATCCACCAACGGCACCTGCGGGGGCAGTAGTGAGTCCAGCGTACAATTACGGGCAGACCTTAGTTCCTCCCGTTAAGAATTGGAAGCTTGGGGTTTACGTGAAGAATGCGGATGTAGGTGCCGTTGTGCAGAGCATCGATCCCGGTAGTGCTGCACAAGTTGCGGGGATAAACGTGGGAGATGTGATCGTCGCTGTATCGAGTACGCGCATCGGCGAGTACGACGGACGAATCGTTGATATCGCCGACGAACTAAAGCGTTCCGTGGATCCTTATGGTCGGGTATCTCTTTTGATTCAAGATGTTCGATCGAGGGCCCTTCGTTCTGCAGTGGTTACTATGACCTCGACATCCACAGCGTTGGTGGGGACCGTCACATTAGGAGATCGGGGGCAATTACCCATCGGTTCCGTGCTCACGGTACAACTTCAGAATATGTCCAAGCCCTATTATGAGATTGCTGGCGGCAAGGCCGTTCTGCGAGCGGAGGGGGGGGGACCATTTCGCTTTGAGTTGAATTACGATCCGCGCTACATTGACCCTCGGGATCAGTACCAATTAAATGCGTTCGTCAGTTTGAATAATCAGGTGTTTTATTCACTGCGGCAGGTCGTTCCAATTCCTGCGAGTAGCCTGAGTCAGAACTTTAACCTGACGTTAGACCGTGGTAATTTTCAACCCGGAGCAGCCACTGTTCCGGCGTCCTGGTTAACAAGCTCAGTACCAGGTTCAGCCTCATCCACCGTTTCGGCGGGGTACCCTACAAGTTCTAATTT
>VGZN01000259.1 GCA_016872635.1 Planctomycetota bacterium
ACATTGTTTTAGCTCGACCGATTTACTCCCAGCGCGAGTGGATACGCGTCTTTGCTATTGCGGTTTCGCGATGGCTCGAGATTATCGATGCACACCCTGCATCATAAGAAACGTTGGGGGAGTAAGAACAAGGTTTCGTCGCGACCTGGGAACTGCGACCGGAGGGGTTATGCAAGCATTTTTGCAATTAGATGTGGAAACACTATGCTTCGCGGCAGAGGTGGCCGCGGTATTGCTGATTGCGGCGATTGCATGGACTCCTCAGAAAGCGACGCTTAGCGATTCTATCGTGTCATCCGATTCGCACTGGGACTGGGGGCCTTTCCAGCGCGTATTCGAAAAAGCAGTAATAGGGATTGGACGAGGTATTTGCTGCTCGCCAAACGCAGGGTTGGATTCCACTCTGAAAGAGCTTTATCAAGACCTTCCTGATCCCTGGAAAGATCGGTTGACCGGGATGATCAACTCCCAAGGAATGGACCGCTTGTTGCAGTTGTGGGGAAACCGTGTCGATGCGGAGTCGACTCCGAGTACGATCACTATGTTCGCGGTGCAGTCCTATGAGCAATTGATGTTTCAACGCGGTGCGATGGTTACTGAGCAAGCCATTCGTCATTTGGGGGCTTTTCTGTTAGAGCAACTATCGGGCCGAGCAATATTGAGTCGATATCAACCCAATCGATTTCTGATCATGCAGTTTGGCTCCGACACAGAAGAGATTTTGCGAGAGCTGAACGATGCCATCCAAAAAGTGAACTCGCCCGATTTCTTCATGATCAAAGACGAGTCGGTGCCACTGATGTGCTTGTCTCGGACTCTTCCATTGAACGAAGGTTCAGCTGCGCCTGACTCTTTGGTCTTGCAATTGGATGAAACCATCAGTTCCATTTCCAGCGTTGCACAGAATATCGGCGTAGAGATGGTAACTCCGGCTCCGTCAATCGATCGTTCGAGCGCCAAGAACACCGCAGAGTCTTCTGTCGCAGACGATCAAGCGAAATCAGGTGTCGCTGCAGATAGTACTGAGTCGGCAATACTCCCATCGAATCCGTCGGGAGCAACCAATGCCGAATTGAACAAACAGTCCCCGATGGCGGTCAACGGTCCATCGAATGACGAGACTGCCAAGTCATCACGTTCGGCCGTCGCTCCGAATGAGGATGGCTCCGCAACGGGACGCAGCAACAACATATTTGCCGAAGGTAATGAACTGGAAGAACTCGTAAGTTCAGCAGACAAATCAATAGTGGATGATACGTCCGAGAAGCTGAAACGTTCGCGAAGCAATAACGAACCATCGGAGTCGGATTCAATCTCAGGTGCGTCGAGAAAATCGACTTCAACCAGCGAAAACGAAGGCATCGATGACGAACCATTGAACGAAGTCACCGAGAAAGATTTTTCAACCTTGTTCGACTCCCTGCAAACTCCTAGCGGCAGCACGAACGCTGTTGGGCTCGAACTCTCCGAAAGTCAGGATGTCGACAGCGAAGCATCCCCAGAGGAACTGATTCGGCAGTCCCGTGCATTAGCCCAAAAATCGGGAACGGCTGGGACCATCCCCATGGTATCGAGCTACATCGACGATATCGAAGAAGCGACCACCAAGGACGATATACGGACACTGTTCGCGACAGTCCGAGTTGCGACACACGGCGAGTTTGCGAAAGACCCATCTGTCAAATCGATATCCAAAGACAACGTAGACGATCTCTGCGACGTCAAGACATCGGATGCGATCGAGGCTTTTGAACGCGGGTTGCAAGAGCCTAGCGAAGATACCAATGCGAAATCCATCGGCGAGAACCCTAGCCCTGAATCCGATGCGTCACTAGCATCGCGAAACCAGTCAGACCAAGGAACGAGCGAGCCGGAGTCGGGGTTAAGCCCTCGAGTCGGCAATAATCCAATGCCGAGCAGCGACGAGGAGGCAACGACCTCTAAACCCAAGGAACCGTCGGTAGAATCCCTTGACGGGGATCACCTGGTTTCCCCAGAAGAAATTGCCAAGCTGTTTGCTGCGATGAGAAAATAAGGTTGATTTTCATGGTGTTTCGGGCGTTTCCAGCGGCGGAAAGTTGACACCCCCCTTTCATCTGTCGTAATCTGGATAGAAGCCGTTTTCCAACGTCCGCTTTTCCTCGTTCGCCACGGAGCTACCTGGGTATGTCATCCAAGCACCCGCTTCACCCAATCGCCAATTTCCGGTCTCGGTTGACGTTCGCGATTTTGCTCGGAACCGTATTTGCCCCATCGGCCTTGGCCCAGGAGGCAGCACCGGCGGCTGCGGCTCCACAATACAAAGTCAAGCCAATAGATCCGCAGCTTTGCAATGACAAGCGGACAAAGGAAAAGGGGGATTTGCTGACCCTGGAAAAATTTGATGCCGGTGCTCTCGACAGCTATTACCGAGAATGCCTGTTTGTTCGATTGACCCAAATCGATGCGGAGTCGATGAACCGAGCACGAAGCGAATTGATGTCTGACATTGAGACAGTAGAACGAAAGCTCAAGGGGTCTCAAGAGTCTCTCTCCGAGTTCAATCGTGTTTTGGTTCGCAACCTCAAGGAAGTGATCGCGAAAGACCAAGATGGGAAATCGTATCATCCATCGTCGAGAATCATCGCTGCCATCGCTGCCGCTCGCATGAACAAGCAAGCGGGCACCAGCCAGTCGGGAGGATTGGCAGATCCCGAAGGAACAAAAATCCTCGTCGCGTTACTGTCCCCCGCTGAAAACGACGGAATGGTTGCAACATCGTTGAGCCATCTCCCTCGACATTGGCAATGGCCGGGAATGGACGAATCGACGCTGGAGAGTGCCAAGGTCAAGTTTGTCAGCAACGTTCAGGCTTTCCTCGCAGCACAGAAACCATCTGCGCGTGGCCCAGAAGAAGATTCTTACCTGAAAGAGTTGATGATTGAGAACCTGACGATCATCGCTAACGGCAAAGGGGAATCGGCCAAACAAGCGTTGCCAGTACTTCTCGCGTTGGTGATGCCTGCGATCACAGCGGGTAAAACCGAATCAGAATGGCTTGTGGAAAAAGCAATGTGGAGCCTTGGGCAATTGAATCTGAAGGATCAACCTCCTGAAGGCGTCACTACTGCCGAAAAGGGAGCAGTGCAATTTGTTCAAGCCAGCCTCGAGTCCTGGAACAAACGATGCAATCAAACGTCATCGAGCGCCGCAGGTGGTTACATGGGCTTGGGCGGCAAGTCCGGTGGACCCGGTGGTCGTGGCGGTGGACCTCCCGGACTCGGTGGACCTGGAGGTGGAGGCTTGATCGGCGGCGATGACGGAGGTGGCCCACCGGGCGCTTCGGGCGCAGGCGCAAAACCAAAAAATCCATTTGAAGATCAACCGAAGGAAGTACGAAACGCTCGCCGAATTTTGCAACAGCGATTGGAGCGGATTCACGTGGGGCTCAATGGCCTCGGGAAAAAGTCCAACGAAAACTCCACCCGCGGATTGATGAACCTCCTGCCAGAGACGGAAAAGGGCAAGATCCAAGAAGTCTTAAATAAAATCGAGACTCTTCAGGACTCGCTGAACAGCGACAAAAACACAGGATTGAACGAATTGGTGGCTTCCACGCGTCGACCAATCTACGATCTCCAGCAAGCCCTCTCGGTCATTGTGAAGAACGACGCGAGTGGACTGCTGGAGCCTCCCCCTCCGGAAAATACGGAAGGGGAATCAACAGAAGGAGACGGTTTCGGCAGTCCATAGTTTGGGACTGCCAACCGGAACTTTGATGGCGAACTCCAATCCTTCCTTGGGTCGCGACACGGTAGATGACTCCAATCTGCACGTGTTGCATTCCAAAGATCCGGAAAAAACGGAGATTCGCCACGATGGGCTCCTCTCAGTATCGGGCATCACTCACCTAGTGCCTGACATTGTTGATGCCAATTCTGCCGTTCCCGCACCGCCAAGCGTCGCTCCATCTTCCGAATCCGTAGATTCCCTGGTTGGCCAAAACCTCGATCACTATCGCATTGAGTCGTTGGTCGGGGTTGGAGGTATGGGGGCCGTATTTCGAGGCAGGGACCAGCGTCTCGACAGAATCGTTGCGATCAAAGTCGTACCGATTTCTAATCGACGTGCGGATGCCATGCGGAGATTTCGCATGGAAGCCCAAAGCGCAGCAAAACTCGATCACCCATATATCGCTCGCGTCTACTATGTTGGGGAAACCGAGCGATGGAGTTACATTGTCTTCGAGTTTATAGAGGGGACAAATCTCAGGCAGCTCGTTCTGGAACACGGCCTGTTAACGGTAGATGATGCGACCCATTTTATCTGCCAAGTTGCCGAAGCACTGCAACATGCACACGACCGAGGCGTCGTCCATCGAGACATCAAACCATCCAACATCCTGATCGGAACCGATGGTAAAGCCAAACTCGTCGATATGGGCTTGGCAAGAACAACGGAACTCGATCGCTCCACGGGCGATTTGACGGCGAGCGGTGTAACCCTCGGTACCTTTGATTACATCTCGCCGGAGCAAGCCCACGACCCTCGCGATGCGGATGTCCGCAGCGATATATATTCGCTAGGCTGCACGCTGTACTTTTTACTGACAGGACAGCCGCCCTTTCCCGACGGTACCGCACTGCAAAAACTCCTCATGCATGGAACGAAAATGCCTGAGGACCCTCGATTCTTTCGCAATGACCTCAGCGATTCTCTCATCGAGATTTTGCGGAAAATGATGGCGAAAAAAGCCAAAGATCGTTACCAAACGCCTAACGACTTGGTGAACGACTTGAGGACACTCGCAGTGATCGACTCGTTGGCATGGAGCCGGGATTTCAATGACGAAGTTCTCGCATCGAGCCAGTCAAAGCGACCTTGGTGGGAATCAGCCATGCCCTCGCTGGTTAGTTTACTGTTGATCGCACTGAGTACCCTGTGGCTCTACAACGCAAACCAACTCAGCGCGATCTTCTCGATTCCTCAGGTCGAGTTCGCAGAGACACTCCCTGAGTCGAATCTCGAACTTACGCCTGCGATCAATCCTTCGAACGCCGGGTTCGATACTGCCGATTCTTCGCATTCGACTTTGAGAAGCAATACAGACACTCGGAAACGACCCAGTGGCGACGAAGCTGAATCCAATGGTAGACCAACTACTACGGATTCTATCGCAAGTATTTATCCTGTCGACGTTCCAGCACTTGAGAAGACCGTTGTCGTTGGCAAGACCGAATCGACGTCGGGGATCGCGATCGACGACTCCTATCTTTTCGTGAACTCGTTCGAAGAAGCAATCAGCAAAATCACCAATGACAGTTCGATAGGGCGCGTGGTTATTGCCGAACGTGTTCTCTCGCTGGGAAAGCCCCTCGTTTTATCCGGTTTGCGACACGACAAGGGACTTCGTGTTGAGTCTGCGCCGGGCATTCGGACCAGGATCATTTTCGACGAATCCTCAATCAAGCAATCCAACGAGATTGAACCAGATTGGATCGGCTTGGATGGGGGCATGTTTTCGTTCCATCGAATCGATTTTATTTGGAATGCATCGATGCTTGATTCGAGGCCCCTGTCGATGTTCGGTTCGGGCGCAGGGTCGCACCTCGATTGGAATGAGTGCACAATCACCGTGCAGCATCAAGGTAGTCTTCCTCTTCCATCGATCGTTCGAAATACTGGATCGAAAGGGGCATTCGACCTTTCTGCCAACACAGCAGCGGGATCGGTTATCAGTTCCAGGGAGTTGGTCGGTGTACGCGATTCCCATCCTGGTGCGTCGTCCCTCTCGCTCAAACGATGCGCGATTCGAGGCCAGTGTGATTGGTGCCATACCGATTCGGCCGAACGCATGGAAGTCGAGGCCGAGCAAACATGGATTTCTATCAGCGGATCGATGCTTCTCGCCGACGGAGTAAAGTCCCTGAATCGATCTCCAAAGCTGCGGATGGAACTAGATCATGTATCGTGCATCACGCTGAGCCCTTTCGTGCGTATCCGGATGTCGACCATGAACGCGTTTCCCATAGCTTTCGTGCGTGTCGCCAAGGAATCGGTTTTCGCGGGCGCGAGCACATTGGTGGAATGGGATGCATCCAACTGCACCGATTGGGGATTCGCAGCCCAAGCCAAACGCATCGAGGATCTAGGACGTTGGATTGATTTGCGCGGACTCGACAACACCTACGATGTCCCGTCGATTTCTCGTTTAGTCCAAGTCATCATGTCGATGTCGAGCGAAGAAGTTGCCATCGATAGCGATTCGAATCTGTTGATGAATGAACGTGGGATGGAATTGCTATCCACATGGCAAACGGGTAACCGTGTCGACGGCTCCAAGATGCACTTGCAATCCCCCAAACTCCGTCCGGGAAGCACGGTGGGAGTTCAGCCAGGAAGCGATCCTGAAAAAATCCCATCCCTTCCAAACACGCCATAGACTGCTAGTCGACACAGGTCGCACAATGCATTAATATCGACCGAAGGTTTCTGGATCCCTAGGCTTTAAGCGCGGGGATATTTGCCATGACCGGTGTTTTGATCGGTTTGCTCGTTGTGTTCGGTTTCGTCATTCTATGTTTCTTGTACTTGACCGGGCTCTACAACAATCTTGTTGCTCTAAAAAACCGATTCCAGAACGCCTTCGCACAAATCGACGTTCAGCTCAAGCGTCGCTATGACTTGATCCCCAATCTCGTCGAAACCGCAAAGGGATATATGGGGCATGAAAAGGAAACGCTTGAGGCTGTGATCAAGGCTCGCAACTCCGCTGCTGCGGCTGGCCAACAAGCAGCAGCCAACCCGGGAGATCCGAAAGCGCTTCAAAATCTATCCACAGCAGAAGTGGCACTGGCAGGATCGTTAAACCGGTTTATCGGATTAGCAGAGGCGTATCCCGACCTCAAAGCCAACCAAAACATGCTCGCACTCCAAGAAGAGCTAACCAGCACGGAAAACAAGATTTCGTACGCTCGTCAAGCATTCAACGATGCCGTGATGCACTACAACACGGCATGCGAAAGTTTCCCCGGAAGCTTGGTGGCTGGCTTCGGCAATTTCCATCGAGCAAGTTTGTGGGAGCTTACTGCGACCGAAGAGCGAGAACCGGTCAAGGTAAAGTTTTAGGCCAACCAACCTTGAACATCCTTGGTTTTTGTTCGTAAAGGCCCATTGAAGCTGGGACGAGGTTGGCCGTGGATTTTTTCGCGCATCAAGATCTCGCAAAACGCAACACGCTTTGGCTAGTGATCTACTTTGTAGCCACGGTTGTTACCATAGTGACTCTGGTCTACTTTGCCATCATCGCCATATTGGTTATGGCGACACAAAACAGCGGACAACCGATCGATCTTTTTAGCTGGCATCCCAAAATCTTCGTCACTGTAGTAGGAAGTGTTTTGGCAGTTATCCTATCTGGAAGCTTGTACAAAACCTGGGAGTTGGGTTCAGACGGAAACAAAGTTGCCGTCCAACTTGGTGGGATCAAAATCCAGCCCAACACCCGAAAC
>VGZN01000260.1 GCA_016872635.1 Planctomycetota bacterium
GGGGCCTCGGAAAGGTGGGATGGGGGGAAATGGCATAAAGATCAACCTCTTCCCGTGAGACGCCATCGGCTACGGAACAGCCAGGAGGTGACTGCGAGCAACACGCCGGTCGCGACAAGGGTAATTCCAAAGTAACTGAAAACCAAAGGCCATGATCCGATCTTGGCCCGGGCGGTGGAAACCCCAGATTGTACGGAGGTCATCGGTACGCTGTCCGATGCCATGAGTGGGCTGGTGATTCCAAAATAGCGAAGATGTTCAACATCGCTGTCGCTGGGAGCAAAGTTCCAAACCAGGAAATAAATTGCGAGAGGCAAACAGTAGAGGACCAGAAGGGTGATGTAACAGGCCATCAGGGAGGTGCTGGTACGTCGTACCAATGTTGAAATGAAGAGAGATAAGACTGAGTTGAAAAGAGAAGCGACGATGCAGATGGCAAAAAACGCAAGCATCGCTTTCCAGTTTCGAGAGAGTTCTGGGCTGATGCATCCGAGGACCATGGGAAACATGAGGAACGCGGTCAAGACGAACGAGACGCGAAACCCTGAGAGGAACTTGCCCCACATGATTTGCCACGTGGAGATGGTGGTCGTCAGAAGGAGATCCAACGTTTGCCGCTCCCGTTCGCCGGTGATGCTTCCTGCAGTAAATACGGGTGCGGTGAGAAGGTTGAATACGAGAACGTAGCCGACGTAGTAGGAGGCGAGATTGGGGAACCAAAAAAGGAGTATCGCCATAAGCGGTATCGCCAGGACCATGCTCAACTGGATCACCAATCGCAGCATCAAGGTTCCCTGACTGAAAAGTTCCGCGTGCATTTCCTTGTCGTAGATAGGATTAGCCGCATCGTCCATCAAGGTTTTTCGGCGTGGGGGAGCAAACAGGTTATCGGGGAATTGGTCCCTTTGGATCACCAAGCCGACGGCTTCCCTTTGTTCTTTTTCCAGATCGACGACCTCGTTTCCTTGGCTCCCCACATCGGGCGGATAGAGTAGTCGCCGCGCAGTGACCGAGAGCAGTACAGCGCCGAACAAGCAGCACAGGAGTGGGACTGCGGTTGTGGTCAGGATCAATCTCAAATCACCGCGGCTGGCGAGACCTAGCCACGCAAAGACTCCCATCAGCAAGATCGGCAAGATGAACACGTAGCTCACGACAAGCGAAGAGGAGGTGCGTTTGAAATAACTCGAGCAAAAAATACTGATCGACCCGAATAGGAAGATGGCAAAAACGAGTCCCATGTACGCTGCGAGGAGTTCATAGATGGATACTCCCCCTAACGGCAAGCAGAGCATGATGATGGGGAGTGAACCGATGATCAGGACCACGAGGTGGGTCAATGCGGCGATGAGTTTTCCCGAAACGATAACCCAAGGTCGCAAGGGGCTGGCCAACAGCATTTCGTATGTCTTCCGCTCTTTCTCTCCCGTGATCGAACCCGCGGTGAAGCTGGGTGCCATCAGCGAGGCGATGGCAAATTGTCCGACGAAAAAGAAATCGACCAAACGCTGGGCGGATGCGGATTCGCGGGATAAATCGATCCTGACATCGCGGGGGTATGCAATCAAAATCACCGCCGCGAGAGCGATTTGATAGACCAACATCAGGACGAACGCACGGGACGCTCGCAGATTAGTCAAAAGTTCGCGTTGGAGTACGGGATTGTCGACGAGGAGCATGGCTCTTGTAGTTTATCCCAAATGAAATCTTTTGTCGCACGACCAGCATCCACACCGAACCCAGAATCTCCGCAAAACCCTGCGGCGGATCCTGGGTTACTTGGAAACCCATTCTACAGGCTGAGGTTCGATTTCTGGTGTGTAGGGTGCGCCGCAATCCTTGCGACCGCTTCCTTCGAGGCGACTGATCACTCGGACGGTCATGTCGTAGTTGCATGCAATTTGGCAGCTGAGTCGAACGCCAGAAACACCGCGTGCTTCGAGGATCGCTTTTTCTGCGGCAGTGATTTGCTGAGGCTCACCGGCAAGGAACTCGACGCGGCAGGTTGTGCAGCGAGCTTTTCCACCACAAGCGTGGAGTTGGTCGGTGCCAGCTTCTTCGCGAAGGGCCGCGATAAGCCGTTTGCCCTGTGGGACATCGAAGGCGCCGACTCCGTCAACTGTAAGTTTGGGCACAATGGATTTCCTTGGTTACGAGGTGGTTGGATTCGAAGATTTTTGTGTGGCCACTCGATGCGGGCGAGTGCGGTTGCATAGACCGGATTCACGGCTCGTGGGTTGCTGAATTATTGTCCACAGCCACTTTTGCTGCAGCAGCTTGCTTCCGAAGCTGGAGGAACGTCGCTATTGCATCCCTGCTTCTCAGAACAGCCAGTATTTTCGGAGCATGAAGAGGAACAAGAATCGGCCAGTGACGCTTGTCCAGTGATTTCAAATCCCATGTCCTGGATCATCCGATAATCCTCGGAAGGGGCTTGGCCTTGGGTGGTCAAATAATCGCCGACGAAGATGCTGTTGGCGATGTAGAGCCCGAGAGGTTGCAAGGAGCCGAGGTGGCGTTCGCGACCTCCAGCGATCCGAAGTTCGCTTTGGGGATTCACGAAACGGAACATGGCAAGAGCGCGAAGGCAGTCGCGTGGGGTAAGGTATTCCTTTTGTTGCATCGGAGTCCCATCGATCGCATGCAGGAAGTTGAGCGGGATGGATTCCACGTTGAGTTCTCGGAGCGAGAAAGCCATTTCGACGATGTCGCGTTTGCTTTCCCCCATCCCGATGATACCGCCACTACATAGTTGCAATCCTGCTTTGCGAACGTTCTTTAGTGTTTCCACTCGATCGTCAAAGGTATGGGTAGTGCAGATTTCTTCGTAGTATTCGCGGCTCGTGTTGAGGTTATGGTTGACTTTATCGACCCCGGCAGCGGCCAGCCTCATCGCTTGGGATTCATTGAGCAGCCCGAGGCACGCGCAAATGTTCAATCCATACTTTTGCTTGATTTCTGGAACAATAGTCTCGATGGCCTTGATCTCCCGTTCGTTGGGAGTGCGACCGCTGATGACGATGCAATAAGTTTTGCTTTGACGTTCCGCAGCGATTCGAGCGCCATCGAGGAGTTTGTCCCTGCTGAGGATGGAGTACTTAGGGATCGGTGCATCGGAGATTTTGGACTGGCTGCAGTAGTGGCAGTCCTCGGGGCAGAGTCCGCTTTTTGCGTTCATCAAGAAGTAGAGTTGGACCGTCTTTCCGAAATGTTCACGACGGATTCGGAAGGCAGCTGAGATCACGTCCATCAGTTCGTCATCGGATGACTGAAGGACCTCGAGGGCTTGTTCGCGGGAAACGGAACGGCCTCGCAAAACATCGTCTGCTAACGCGTGCCAACGCGTTCGGTCGCAAGGGACCAGGGTGGATTCGGATTGGCTGCAGTTGTTCGGTTGGGCATTGGGACTGCCAGCGGATAATTCCGGTGCGAGCATAGTGCGTTCAGGTAAGTCTGAGGATGGTTGGGTTGGTTCTCAACGAAACGTTGTTGCGGCATGCATCGGCAAGGGGAGCGTGAATCCATCGTTCGGGCCGAATCAATAGTGAGGATTGTAAGGCAAAACGCCACTTCGGACAGAGCAGTGCGTACTCGGTACATCCGCTACAGGCTGGTTCGTGCCAGATTTCATGAGAAATGCATTCATTTCCCGCCGATGCAATCGTGTCCGAGTGTCTCTTCGATCGACCACCCTCGCATGGCTCTCTGGTTTTAGTTCGGGGGCAGTCGGTCGGAGAGATGTTGGGAAGCAACCGGCAACAACCCTTTTTTATTTCCCTCTCGCACGTGAGAAAGACCCTTCGATGGTTCATCCTCGATCGTTTCTCGATGAGGTGGAGGATCCACGAGACGATGAGGCCACACTGGCTTCCGGTCGTCGACGTCGCAAGGATGGCGACCAGTTACAGTCCCCTCTCGAAACCTATTTGCGAGAGATCAACGAAACCAAACTGCTGACGGCCGAAGACGAGCGTATGCTCGCTCGGCAGATTGCGATGGGGGACGTGCAGGCTCGAGACCGTATGGTGCGAGCCAATCTGCGTTTGGTAGTGAATATCGCCCGGAGTTACGTTGGCAAAGGGCTGGCCCTTCAAGACTTGATCGAGGAGGGGAATTTGGGGTTGCTCCGGGCCGTGGAGGGATTTGATCCCGAAATGGGAACGCGGTTCAGTACCTACGCCAGTTATTGGATCAAGCAATCGATCAAGCGGGCTCTGATCAACTCCGCAAAGACGATTCGCATCCCAGCGTACATGGTGGAGCTGCTGAGCAAATGGCGACGGGCGACGGCGAGGCTGAGCGATGAGCTCGGGCGGATGCCGACCCAAGAAGAGATCGCACGAATCTTGGGATTACCTAAGAAGAAGTTGCCGATCATCAAAAAGGCGATTCAGATATACAACGCCACTCCCCAAAGCGATCAGTCCGATCAAGGTTGGTCGCTCGGCGAAATGGTGATGGATGAAAGGCTAAAGAGTCCTGACGAGGAGTTGCTTGATCACGATGTGATGAAGACGGCTCTCGAGTTGCTCGGAACGCTTGATGCCCGTGAGTCCACGGTTCTGAAAATGCGGTTCGGTCTTGGGGATTCCGCTCCTCACACGCTCAAGGAAATCGGAGCCCAACTAGGATTGACACGGGAACGGGTTCGTCAAATTGAGACCGAAGCTTTGGCTCGCCTGCAACACGCCCTCAAAGATCCAAAAGAACGGATGGGCCTCGCTTAGCGGTCGTTGGGGCGTTGGATCCCCGGAACTGCGAGCGGGTAACTTACTGAAACATGCAAAAGAGGCCTCGGGGGTTCCCCGTGGCCTCTTTTCATTGCATCGCTAGCTTCTCTATTTTCCACCGCTGTAGCTATATTTCCTCAGGGGACTTGTATTCTCCATGGTCAATTTCCATGGGGATTTCTGTTGGAAAACGAAACGAAGGCGTAGACTTCCGCCTGGACAGCTGCATACGATTGCACCGAGCCCTGCGGGACGTGCCAATACGAGAATGACTCTCGGTGCAGTTCGGTTAAAATCAGAGGTCGTTGAAAACTCTCCTCTAGCCAACCGTTTGCTTGAAGAATGAATACCGCACCCGTTCCTCGGTCATCCATCGTTGCGTTCGCTTCGGACCCTGTTGTTCAATCGGTCTTAGGAGTCTTGGTATTGCTCATCGTCAGCGCGATCGCTGTTTATTACTTGGCAAAGTTGCGCGATTCCAACACCAAAACCCAGCAGCTCGATGAATTGATACGAAAGAATTTCGAAGAAATGCGCAGTGAGGGTGACATCGACGAACAAGAATTCCGAAAGATTAAGGCGTTGCTTCGTGAGGGGAATCATCGCCCGACTCGGGTAGCAACCGAAAAGGAATCAGCGCCACGATCGACGGAGTCTGGGGAGCTACCTGACCGGGGTGCTCCATGACGATGTTGCCAGTGCTTTCCGACGCCGGTGCTTTTCGATGCTAGTGGAACCGTGGGCCTTCCTGACGTTGGGCCTGCGAAAAATCTAACCAAGCATCCGGAAAGTTGACGCCCGCGGAACGACGAAGCCTCTTGAAAGATACCAATCGAAAGTTACCAATCGAAAGATTTGGTAGAAAAAGATATGGTAGACTTCGAGAAGAAGATTGCAAGGAACTGGCCTGGGAGGCCTTGGTCGCTCGAAGCGACGAAACAATAACCCATCGGCTCGAACCAGTGGTCACGGATGCCCGGTTTGCACAAAGAGGCAATGGTTAAGCATTGCGGCTTTGGTGCTGACGATCGAGCTCCATCACGTGAACCAAAATCTGATCCAACCGTAACCGCCAAATATTGGGTGCGCCAAAAATTTGGGTGCTACGGGGGGCAGCTACTAGTTAAGGAGTCGAGAATGCCTTCAGGTAAGGATGTCATGGCCGGTCGTCGAACTGGCAACGGTGGCACAACGAAAAAGAACGCTTTCTGCTCGTTCTGTCGCAAAAGCTACCGCGATGTAGGACCGCTGGTCGAAGGTCCAGGCGACGTCTACATCTGCGGCGAATGCCTTGAGCTCTGTTCTTCGATTCTCGACCAAGAGCAACGTCGCCGCGGCCCTACCAAGAAACTCTTCAACGAGATTCCAGCTCCGCGGGAAATCGTCTCCCACCTTGATCAGTATGTGATCGGCCAAGTGCAGACCAAGCGGGCATTGGCGGTTGCCGTGCACAATCACTACAAGCGACTCAGCGCCAACTGGGAAGGCTCCGATATCGAAATTGAAAAGTCCAACATTCTGTTGGTCGGTCCAACGGGAAGCGGCAAAACGCTGATGGCTCGAACGCTGGCGAAGATGCTCAATGTCCCTTTCGCAATCGGTGATGCAACCACATTGACGGAAGCTGGATACGTAGGTGAAGACGTTGAGAATCTGCTCCTCAAACTGCTGCACGCTGCGGATTTTGACATCGAAGCAGCCCAGCGAGGTATTTTGTACATCGACGAGATCGACAAGATCGGTAAGACAAGCCAAAACGTCTCGATCACCCGCGACGTTTCCGGTGAAGGAGTCCAGCAAGCGTTGCTGAAGATGCTCGAAGGAACTGTCGCTAACGTGCCACCCCAAGGTGGACGAAAGCACCCCGAGCAGCAATATATCCAAATGGATACGACCAATATCCTCTTTATCTGCGGTGGAACGTTTGTCGGTGTCGAAGAGATCATCAGCAAACGTCTCGGAAAGAAGTCGCTCGGCTTCGGCCCAGGTGCAACCGTCCGCGAAGAAAAGGACGTTGCACAACTCCTCTCCCATATTCATTCCGACGACATCCTCGAGTTCGGAATGATCCCAGAGTTGATCGGTCGCCTCCCCGTTGTGACCGCTCTCGCTCCGCTCGATGTGCCAGGTTTGATCAAAGTCCTTACCGAGCCGAAAAATGCCCTGGTCAAACAGTATCAAGCTCTCTTCGGTATGGAAAACTGTGAACTGCATTTTTCCGAAGCTGCGCTTAACTACATCGCCAACAAGGCGCACAGCAAGAGCGTCGGTGCTCGCGGACTGCGAAGTATCGTTGAAGAAATCATGATGGACGTCATGTTCGAACTTCCCGAACAGGAAGAAGGGACTTCGTACACCATCGATATTGACGCTGCCGATGGTAAAATCCGGCCTTTCAAAACCGTTCCTAAACGCAAAGAGAGCGCGTAAGCAAGTTCCCTTTGCGGCATATCTACTCTCAGTCGCGAACGGGACGGTGAACCCGGACGCGGATTACTGATCTGAAATCGAACTCGAAAAACAGGACTTACTGCCACGGTGCTTAAGTCCTGTTTTTTTAGATCAAGGACGTAACGCGTTGCATTCCTTCAGTGCTTCATTAATCTAGTGGTCGTGAAGGGCGGGCTCATTTGTCGCCAAAGTGCGAAAGCTTGGCGGACTTGGAGCATCGCAAACTTGTTCAGCGTTTCGAGAAAAATTTGGTTCCTCTTTGGGGCGCAAAAAGGGATAGCTGT
>VGZN01000261.1 GCA_016872635.1 Planctomycetota bacterium
CAAAAACTGCGAATGCATCCGCGATGCCCTCCTTTGGAATCTTGAACGCCAACCCATCTACAATCGCATCGAATCGAGGCGCGTAGATCGTAAAGAAAAGTGCGGCTGTCGCCACGACTGTTACCACGGTCAACCCGACCACAAGAATGGTGGTGAGACCTTCGATTCGTCGATACCCTCCTCCGTAGAGGATTGCGATAGTGATCATGCAGATGATCACGGCCCAAACAAGCTCCGGTCGAAGTTGCAGGTATTCTCCAAAGCTAGGAGCAATTCCTCCAACACCTTGGGTCAATCGATCTGTGGCACCCGGCATCGCCATTTTCAGCGATTGACTTACTCCTCCCATCATGCCACCGAGCTGAAAGACCGTAAAAAAAGTCATCACGCCCCACCATACCAACAAGAAACTACCGATGGCCCGGATCGTCGAAATACGCTTCAACGCACCAAGCGTCGGCTGTCCGGACGAAATCGCATAGCGTCCCAGCTCGACCTGGACAAAAACCTTGATCACACAGCTAAACAAAATCAGCCACAGGAAAACGAAACCATACTTCGCCCCAATCGCAGTGGTCAAAATCAATTCACCTGAGCCGACGATCGTCCCTGCTAAAATGATTCCAGGCCCGATCTGCTTCAATGAATCCCATAAATTAGTCGGAGGTTCAGCGACCGCGCTCGGCGGAAGCGCGTAAGGGTCATAGGCTTCGGTCGTTTCAGTCATGGCGGCTCCGGAGAGATGGAGTCAAAGGCGGGATCCCCAACGCATTAACTACACGATGTATTCAGCGGTTTTAATCGCGGGGTTGGAATTACAGGGGACAACGCTTAAGGTTCGGTATGTGGTTCGTTTTGCTTCACCGCTTCAGAAGCCAGTGGCTCTTGAGGTTCCTTGGCCGATCGAAATGCGGAAACCAATAGCGATATCGCAGTCAGGATCACCACGACTACCACCAACCAGTTCACAGCATCTAGCGGCAACTCCTTGATAATAAAAGCAGCGATGGCGACAGCAGGTAAACCAAGCAACGTCAAACCCAACGCTCCTCTCGGATCGTATTTCCCAGTCTTCACAAATCGATAGCTCGCCACCGGCATCAGGAACGCGCACGACCCCATCATCAACGGGAAGGCTGCCTTTTGATTCATTCCGAGCAAACTGACCATGATCATGATCGGTGCATAGGCTCCAATTCCAATCGTCATCAACGCTCCAAAGATGAAATTCCCAACGAGACCGATGATCAAGCTCGTACCGGTCAGTCCCATCGACTCACCTCCCGCAGGAATGAATCCAAGGAGTTTCGCTAAAATCAAAGTGACCGCAACCAATAATGCGACCCCCATCCCGAGTTGCACTTTACGCTTGGGCAACTTAGTGACAAAACTTGCCCCAAGATACGATCCGACCCCCGATGCGATGATCAATAGCCATAGCGTCCAGAGATCGATTTCGATGCTATTGATATAGATCAATGCTTGGAGGATCGTCGGCAACGTATGCCCGACGTTGAGTGTCCCAGGAATCTTTTCGTCGGGGATCGGTTTTGTATACGCAGGAAATTGGTTGGTAAACTTGTAGAGTGACGTCGTCGTGGCGAACGAGCCTACGCCGAGCGTATCGAGAAAGTCGGTGATAAATCCGATTACCAATTGAATTGGCGAGGGCATCAAGCCCTCGGAGACTTTGCGACGGAGCGAACTGCACCAAGCTGCCGCAAAAATAATCGCAATCGCAGACAGCAGTGCCAATAACGAGTATTTTGCAATCAACAAACTCGTCTCTGGCGATGCGAGATCCATGGGTTCCCAAACGTTCTAAAATCAGTGGGTTTCATCAACGCCGCGACCTTGCACACACCAGTCAAAATTCGATCGAACTTGATCGCTAGTTGCGGGGGATAAGGGGTGATATGCGAGGACGAGAATCGGCAACATTTCTCAGGCTGCAGTATACGAAGTTCCGCCCACAAGTAGGCTTGTTTCCGAACGAAAATCATGGATTCCGGCCCGCCCCACCCCCAAGCCCCCAAGCCTCGTTCGACCAATCTAATACGAGAACGAACTATTCCGTCGAAAGCGACCTGCTCCCACCGGTCGATTGATTCCATCGCAATCCGTGCCCCCTTTTGCCGCTCCCCTATCCGCACGAACGTCATAACCCGCACAATTTCCTAAAGGAAGATGCAGAACCCCATAACAGCCAACAGCCACTTCGTTCACGGCGATGCACCGACCTAGGCTTGTGCGTCTTCCGCCCAGGCATCGCGTACTTGCAGGAACCCTGGGTCCTAATCGATTCACTACCGCTGAAATCCGTAAATGAACACTGATACTTGCTGCGAGGATCCTCACCAGTCAACCATGGAATCGACGTTGGGAATGAACTTGGGTCGAGCCTGTGATTCCGATGCTGATCCTGGAGCTCAACAGCATCCAGAACCACAAACCATCTCGCCGCAAAACGGGACTCCCTCGCGTGAACCCGATGCCTTGAGCGAAAAAGCAACGATGGCTTCGAACCAACAGGAGCGAGTCTGGAACGCGAACGAGCACTGCCTCGAACTCGATGGCGTACGAGGTATCGCAATCCTCACTGTTACACTATATCGGTTTTGCAAAGAAATCGATCCATCGGCAAGCCCAGTCTTGGATTGGATCAAGGACGCATCCGTCGTCGGAAGTCGGGGTGTGGATTTGTTTTTCGTCCTTTCCGGCTTTCTGATCACGGGGATTTTGCTGAAGACAAAATCATCTCAAGGATATTTTCGCAACTTCATGGTTCGGCGCGCTCTCCGAATCTTCCCTCTTTACTTCGGGGCCTTAGCGCTATGCCTGTGGGTGCTCCCCGCTTGCTTGGGCACTTCCGTTTTCGATGTCCCAAGAAATGAACAAGGCTACCTGTGGACCTACTTATCCAACGTCCGAATGTCCTGGGAAAACGCGTGGTGCTTCGGACCACTGGATCACTTCTGGTCCTTGGCAGTGGAAGAGCACTTCTATTTGGTTTGGCCATTGGTCGTATTCTGCCTCTCACCCAAAGCACTCCTTCGACTTTCCATCGGTTTGGTCATCGGTGTTGGGCTGGTCCGAGCCGCAGCATCACTCCGCCCCGAATGGAGTGTGGCGGTCGACGTCCTCACCTTATTCCGCTGTGATGCATTGGCGTTCGGCGCGATTGCCGCCATCCTGATGCATACCTTGCGAGGCGATGATCAAGTTGCAAGCGTTCGCCGCATCTCGATCCTTGCGTTGCCCATCGTCCTCTTGGCGGCGGTTGGCTTTGCACTGCTCGGAAAACGCTTCTTAACCATTCCCCATACCGTCATTCCCTTGGCGTGCGCCGCAGCATTGTTGGTCTTGGTCACCGGCCCTAAACTGGGTCTGCTCAGCCGCGCCATGCAATCGTCGGTCCTTCGTTGGTTCGGACGATACAGTTATGGGATGTATGTCGTCCAGCTTCCATTAATGACCTTGCTCCCTCTCGCAACACTCAGCACCGCGATCTCAATGGGCGCATCGTCACCCATTCTGCTTGGACTAGCCTATGTGTTTGGGATGTTAGGCCTGACCAGCGCAATCGCTTGGGTCTCCTACAATACGATGGAGAAGCACTTCCTCGCCCTCAAGATATACTTCTAGCTCTTGGAGACAAGTGCCTGGCGAACGGTCGCTTCCATAGGGGCGTCCCTAGGTGCATCGGAAGGGGCGGGTGAAAAATTGCGTTCGCATTCGATTGCTTGATAGGGTTCGAAAAAGCTCGTACCATTTTGCAAGCTACTAGACGAAACGCTCCCGCTCTCGAAGAAGGATCTCCCGCGGCAACAATCCTCACCGGCAACTTCCTTGCGACATCCCACCCAAGGGAGTCCTCATGGGCAAAGGCAACACCATGCAAATTTCGGAAAAGACGATTTTAGTCTCCGGTGCTAGTTCGGGACTTGGTGGGGCATGCGTACGACGTATGATCGGATTAGGTGCTCGCGTTATCGGTATCGATCGATCCCCCGCCAGCAACGAACTCACCGCATTGCCTAGCAACCAATATTGGCATGGCCAATCGGACGTCACTGACGAGCAATCGATCCGCGATGTCATCGGCCACGGCACCGCGCGTTTCGGTGCACTATCGGGTGCTATTGCGTGCGCTGGAGTCTTGCACGGCGAACGACTCCTGGGTCGCGACGGCCCAGCATCGCTCGAAGCATTTCGCCGCGTACTTGATATCAATGTAGGTGGTACCTTCAATGTGGTTCGACTGGCCTCCGAATCGATAGCCAGTAGGGAGACAACCCAACCGGACGGAGAAAGAGGCGTCATTATCATGACTTCCTCGATCGCCGCTTTTGATGGACAAATCGGTCAAGCCGCGTACGCAGCGTCGAAGGGGGCCGTCGCTGCCATGACGCTGCCACTCGCCCGTGAACTGGGACGATTTGGTATCCGCGTGGTCAGCATCGCTCCTGGGGTCTTTGAAACTCCGATGATGCAAGCGGCCTCCGAGAAAGTCCGCCAACCATTGCTCGAAGATTCGGTTTTCCCGAAACGGTTCGGTTACCCCGAGGAATTCGCCGCAATGGTTCAGCAAATCTTCGAGAACCCGATGCTCAATGGAACTGTCTTGCGACTAGACGCGGGCCTGCGCATGTAGGCTCCTCACACTTTTGCACCAGAAAGAGACGGGAATCCGCCGATTCTTCTTGGCCATCCACGAGAATCTCCCTTCGTCTAGAAAGCCTACCTCTGGTTCATTCGCTATACTTATAAAACTTGGCCCACACGCTGTCCGAGATCTTTACCTCTCCAGTAATTAAGGATGGTATTCCATGGTCTTGTCCACAGAAACGCCGACAACTGCAGCACCCGCTTCATCAAAAACGGCCTCGAAGTCCGGTGCCGACGCGCTCACCTTGATCTTGACCCAAGCCGGTAAAACGGCCGAGGAAATCGCTTCGCTGTCCACACTGGACGATGCAGATCGGATGGCGGAGAACCAATTTTCCGGCGAAGCTCCCACGCTATCTACGCTTTTTGGGACGGGCCGCGCTCGGGAACTCGACGCGGGGACCTTTAACCCATCCCCGGAAGTCGCATCGACGATGGCTGCATGCATTGAATTTTTGATGCAGCGGAAGAAAGCGGGGACACTCCTCGATCACGAGAAAATGCTCTTCCAGGATGACACTATCTCGGGCCTCGCATCGCTCGGATTTTTCGGGTTGGCGATCCCGAAGGAATACGGAGGAAGCGGGGCCAAACTCGGGGACCTCGGCCCCTTGCTTCGCGCTCTGACACTGATTCATCCAGACCTCGCGGTCATGTTCGAGGTGCATAACTTTTTAGGACCTGTCACACCGCTGCTCGACTTCGGGACCAAAGAGCAAAAAGAGTATTATTTGACCAAAATGGCAAAAGGCGAATTGCTTGGCTCGTTCGCACTCACGGAACCAGGCGTCGGGGCCGACCCCAGCAAATTGTCGCTCGTCGCGCGACGAGACGGCGATCGCTATCTCGTCTCAGGTGTGAAGTGGCCGATCACCAACGTGATCTATGGCGGTATTTGCGTACTCGTTCTCAAACTCGAGGGAGAGGGACTCCCTAAGGGCCGCGACTCGGCCATGCTGGTCCTCGAAGTTCCCAAAACAGATTCAGCGAACTTCCGCATGATCCGGAATCGCCTCACGGCCTTTGACTATCTTTGGAATGCCCGCTTTCGGTTGACGGACTATCCGGTTCCTACATCCGCGTTGCTAGGACCTCCGGGAAAAGGATTGGCACAAGCATTTAGCTCGCTGGCCAAAGGTCGCGGTGGGATCTGTGTGAACAGCGCTGCAAAGATCTTTAGGCTCATGGCGCAATTGATCCAAGATCCTCTCGCCACGGAACTAAAATCCGAAGGTACCAAAAAGAATAAATTTGGTGGTTGGATCGCGTTCCGAAGTACCTTTGGCAAACCGATTGGCCAATCGCCACGCATCCAAACCTGGCTTGGACGGGCCACATGCCATGCGCTGGCTAGCCGTGTCCTGGGCGATGTTTGCTTCCGGCTCGCCGCCAACGGTGTCCGGGATGAAACGATGGGGATGATCGCAAAAGTCTACGCGACCAAAGCATTGCTCCAGACAGCGATCCACTGCTATCAAATCCAAGGAGGTCGATCCGTTCACGTGGATGAACGTCGGCATGCCATCCGAAGCTTGGGAGAACATGCCGTTGCCGAAAAGAACGACTGGATCGAAAACTACATCGGCGAGAACATGCATGAGTTCACCATTGCGACTGTGTACGAAGGCCCCAATCCGGTCTTGGCCGACGTGGGTGCTCCCAACGCAATGACTCGAAGTCTTCGCACGGAGTTTCTCGAACCGATCGGATTAGCCGAGGCGAGCGGCAAATTCGGATGGAAGGAAAAAGCATCCTTCGGATGGTATGTTGCGAAAACGATCCTGGGCTCCTTCAACCCTTGGGCGGGTTCCCTCGATGGGATGCGAAACCTCACACCGGAACGCGAACGCTGGATCCGAAAGGGCTTTCGACGCAATCGCGTCTTAGGCCGACGTATTCTCTGGATTATCGCTCGCTACCAAAAGAGCTTCATCGAGCAGAGTTTTCTCCTCGGCGACGAAGGTGGGATTTTCGATCAATTGTGCTATTCGATCGCAAGCCTCACCTATGCCATTTCTCTCGATAAACCCCGAAAAGAGTATGGGCTTATTGCCAAAGCATTGGATCTTGAAGCAGACCTGCACTTGAAACATCGCCCCGCGTCACCCGAGCTTTACCACCTGTGGGCTGAGATCGGTCGGCATGTCATGGACCCGAAATCGACGTTGTACCAAGACCTCATCGCGGACATTGAAGTCAGCGGGATTCCACTCGATCCACGTACCATCGATCATCACATTTAGTGCGCAAAATTAAGCACGGGTATGTCACCCGAAATCCGTTGAAAACGGTCACTTGGATGCCCTCCCAGGAATGGTGCTCGCGTCCCTGTGTGATTGCTAGGACAGACGCAGGATAAAACATCATGCCAGAATCCGTAGGGATTGAAATCGTTAAAAAGGGAATCGCCGTTGTCACACTCCAACGCCCCGAGCGTCGCAACGCATTGTCGATCGGGATGATGAATGCCTTGATCCATGGCGTTGATGCATTGGCTCGGGAGGGAAAAGCTCGCGTAGTGATCTTGCGAGGGGATGGCCCCGTGTTTTGCGCGGGACTCGATTTAGCGGAAGCATCAGACCTAAGTCGTGTCGTTGAATCGGCACAATGCGTTGCAAAGACTCTGAAGACTCTTCGATATTCCCCCTTAGTCACGATCGCAGTCGTTCACGGAGGTGCTTACGCCGGTGGAGCCGGTGTCATGGCAGCGTGCGATATGGCGGTTGGCGCGGACAATG
>VGZN01000262.1 GCA_016872635.1 Planctomycetota bacterium
ATCCCATCCCCAGCGCGATTGATCCCGATATCGATCACCACAGCCCCCGGCCGTACCATCTCCGCAGTGATCGCACGCGCCTTCCCTATCGCGACCATCAATATTTCAGCTCGCCTCGTGATGCTCGCTAAATCCAACGTCCTACTGTGAGCGCACGTCACCGTAGCATTTGCATTCGAGCTTCCCCACGGTCCACTCTTCTGCAAGCACATCGAGACCAAAGGCTTACCGACAATATCGCTCCTGCCCACAACCACCACTTCTTTCCCCGCCACATCGATCCCACATCGATGCAGCAGCTGCATCACTCCATGAGGGGTGCACGGCAGGAAACGAGGTCTACCTTGAGAAATCAAACCAACGTTCTCGGGAGCGAACGCATCCACATCTTTGGCCGGATCCACTCGGTCAAGCACTCGCCGTTCATCCAAATGACTTGGCAATGGAAGCTGCACCAAAATTCCGTGCACCGCATCCTCCTGATTCAACCGATCCAACAACCCTAACAGTTCCTCCATCGTCGTCGACGCAGGCAACCGAAAAATCCGACTCTCGATACCCGCTTTGTGGCACGCAACCTCTTTGTTCCGCACGTAAACCTGACTCGCAGGATCGTCTCCGACGAGTACAGCTGCCAAGCAAGCGACCACGCCGGTCCTCTTCCGCAGCCGCGAAACTCCGTCTGCAACCTCAGACCGGATCTGCATCGCAATCGACTTGCCATCCAAAATTGTTGCCGCCATCCTTACCCCACTCGTGTAAACCAACCACTAAGCCTTACCGCAAACACCGCTCTATTAGCCAAGTCTATCCTGCACACCCATTCAGGGATCAACATCCCACACGTCAATCAGCGTCTCTAATCCCGAAAATCGATCATCGACCACCGAGGAGTCACGCAACTACCAACTCGTGTGGCGTATCCCTCCCAACGGTTCTTGTTATATAATGGTACGCCAAAAGTGCGTAGTCTCGCCCCGGTGCTGCCAAAACAAAACTCTCCAAGCGATATTGAGATATCCCTACGGACGATAGGGCCTAAAAGAAAATGTCAGAAACAACAACCAACTCCACGGATAAGCCTTCCGAGGAAAAACTCAGCGCCGTTGAATTGATCAAAGATACAAGCCGCTACCTGCGGGGAAGGATCAAAGAAGAACTTCGATCGGATTCGACGCATTTCGGCAAAGACGACCTTCAACTCCTCAAATTCCATGGCACCTACCAACAGGACGACCGGGAGCAACGCGGCGGATCAACCGAATCGGGGAAAAGCGAGAAACTCTATAGTTTCATGGTTCGATCCCGTATCCCCGCAGGTATTTTGACTGCCGAGCAACTCCTTGCCCATTTGGACATTTGCGATTCGATCGGCAATTCCACGCTGAAAATCACCACTCGCCAAGGACTCCAAGTCCACGGGATCTTGAAGGAAAATCTGCGCGCGTGCATGCAACGCATCAACAACACGCTTCTTTCCACTCTCGCCGCTTGTGGGGATGTGAATCGAAACGTGATGGCATGTCCTGCCCCTTACCGTGACAACATTCGTCCGGCAGTGCAAAAACTCGCTTACGACCTGTGCTATCACCTCGAACCTAGAACCAAGTCCTATTACGAACTCTGGCTGAAGGATTTGGATTCGGGAGAAGAAACCCTTCAAGGGGGAAGCGACGAGATTGTTGAGCCGATCTACGGAAAAACGTACTTGCCTCGTAAATTCAAAATCGCAATCGCCATTTCCGATGACAACTGCACGGACGTCTACACCAATTGCCTGGGGTTCATAGCCGTCATACGCGACGGCGAAGTGATCGGCTACAACGTGGTTGTCGGTGGTGGGCTCGGAGTCACGCCGAGCGCGAAGAAAACTTTCCCTCGCCTCGCGACGCGATTGGCGTTCGTTACGCCAGAACAAGCCGTTGCAGTGGCAGAGGCAATCGTCAAAGTACAACGCGATTTCGGATACCGCGATGATCGTAAACGAGCCCGGCTGAAGTACCTGGTCCACGATCGAGGCATCGAATGGATGAGGAGCAAAGTGGAGGAATACTATGGCTCCAAACTCAGCGACTGCACTCATGACGATGTCACAGAACACCGCGATCACATGGGTTGGGACGAGCAAGGGGACGGTCGCTGGTTCTACGGTTTCAACGTGGAGAATGGCCGTCTTTACGATAGCGAAAACCGGGCATGGAAAGCGGCACTCCGCGACATCTGTTCGGAACTGAATCCCGAGATCCGCTTGACCGCCCATCAAAGCGTCCTTTTTTGCAATCTTCAAGAAAGCGATCGCAGCAAGCTCGAAGGACTCATCAAGAAACGCGGCCTCCCGCTCACCGAAGAGATCTCGAATGTCCGCCGATGGTCGATCGCTTGCGTGGCCCTACCAACCTGCGGTCTCGCAATTACAGAAAGTGAACGCGCCTTGCCAGGGGTACTCGACGTTATGGAGAAAACCCTCGAGGAATTGGAACTCGACAAAGAACTCTTCACCGTTCGAATGACAGGTTGCCCTAACGGATGCGCTCGCCCCTACAACGCAGACATTGGTCTAGTCGGTAAGGCCAAGGGGAAGTACACCGTCTATGTCGGTGGTGCTCGGCTGGGGAATCGCCTCGGGTTCATCTACAAGGACCTGATCCCCCTTGAGAACATTACTGAAACGCTCAAGCCTTTGTTCGTGGCGTTTCAATCCCAACGCCAAGGAACCGAGTCGTTCGGTGATTTCTGCGCAAGGCTCGGACAAGAAACTGTCCAAGCAATCTAGTGGAATCGGCACCGCCGAGGAATGCGCTCGAGGAATGCGCTCGAGAAATGCGCTCGATGCATCGAGCGCCGATCATTCCTTGTCGCTGCCTCGTTTGGCGGCAGAAAAATGACTTGGTAAGAGAACAGACCGAGAACTGCTTGCTCAGAGCTTGCATTGCAGCAAGACGAAAAGTGGCCTCCATGCCAACGATAGCCAACATCGAAATGCGCTATCGACCTCGAATCCCTGAGGTACTTTCCGTTTGTGCTACTGAAACTGCTTCAGCATCGAATCCCGGCCCGCATTCGATTCATCCGTGAATCGAACGCGATGCGAGGAGGAAGGATTCATCACCGAACGAGTCCGAACTCAAGAGAGGAGCTATCCAGGCAACTTGATTGGACCAACGGCACAAGTCCATGCCGCTGCGAAACGAACCGAAGCGAACTAAGCAGCCGTAAGAGTCAATTGTCCAACTCGTGCTTGGATCCCTTCGATAAATTCTTCGAAGATCCGAATATCGAGAGCGCTCGCCGCGGGAGACTCGGGATGGAATTGGCAGCCAACTACAAACCAATCTTCAACCTTGCTCTCGATCCCTTCGATAACGCCATCTTGGCAACGAGCTGTAACACGGAAGCTATCTGCCAGCCGATCGATAGCCATGTGATGCCGGCTGGTAACACGAATTTCCCCTTCGCCGTAAACGCGGCCGAGGATGGAGTTGGGTTCGACCACCAACGAGTGACGATGGTTTGGATCCTGGGGATCGCGGTGAGGAATTGCGTTGGGTAGATCGACTGGAATGTGATAAAAGAGATTGCCACCTTCGATCACATTGATCAATTGCAAACCAACACCGATGGCCAACAAGTTCATTCGTCGATTGGAAATTTCCTGAGCCAGGCGACGATCGAAGTCTTCACGGCGGGCTTCCATAGGCCGTACCGAACTGTGCAGCATGTAACCATCGTTGCGAGGATCCAAGTCCGCGCCGCCGACTAGCACAAATCCATCGAGCATGTCGAGCGTTCGCTCAAGACTATGATGGTCGGTGGTGGGAGGGAGCAACACTGGGATCCCTCCTGCATTCACGATCGAATCAAAGTATCCGGAAGCAAGATAACAATATGCGGGCGTGCCTTGTTGTGCACCTCGATAATCGCAGTTCAGGCCAATCAGCGGCTTGTGAGCCATCGTCAGGATCCTCCTTTAGACTGAAATAAGTCGCATGTTTGGGGGGTAAGCTACTGCCGGTGCCACAATCGGCAAGCACACTTCACGCGATGCGGTACGCCGCATTCAAGAATCCCTCGCCCCCAAACTTGACCATTCCCTCCACCCGACGAGTGACTCCTTCGAGTGACTCCTTCGAGTGGTGTCTCGGATGCCCTGCAAAGCCCTTCGTGCAATCCGTGCACAAATCACTTTTGGGGTACCCGCTCACTGAGAGTTCTTTGCGATGAACGCTAAACCATTGCGTCCGATCCCGTAGAGCCCTTCCATGGTCCAGATGAGTTGCTGATCCTTTATCGAAAAGTGATGCCGTCCGTTGGTGATCCCGACATGCTGCAATCCAACCATGCCGTTGGAATCAACTCATGATCGTCATCGATGACTGAAAAGCCGATGGATGAAAAGCCGATGGATTGAAACCCATCGATGACTCACGAGAGGGCGTAAGTTAGACAAGCGTTCCACACAAATCAATCATCACACAACATTTTGCGCAACACAGAAATGCTAGCGCAACATCGCGTGCTAGCATTTCCCTGCAACGTATCGATGATTACCCGCGAATTCGCGATGAAGTCGTCTTGGAGCCCAAAAGCTACTTGGACTGACGCAAGCGGAACAGCTCGTACATCGGCTTGGCGATTTTATCGGCCGATGCATTGGATATCTCTTCCGTGAGTATCTGATCGAGTTGCCCCTGAAAGATCTTTTCTGCTTGTCCGCCGTGAAAATACGCTGGTTCTTGCTGCGTCGATCGCATCGACGAAAGGACTTGTGCGAACAATGTCTGGCCGACAAAGTCGGTAAATGCCTTCTCCAATGCATCGTCCCCCGCACCAACCGATGGGCCGGTGCGATTGACCATCGGCGCCCAATCACCCGCGCTTTTTCGGGCCTCAATACCCAAGGACGAGGCCTGCTCTCGCGGCAACTCTTTTTGCGACATCAGTTGTTGGAACTGCGATCGGAAATCGGAACCGGTCGCAGGGGTGTCGATGCTGTTGCTCGGAGCCAACAAACCAGAAGGAGGCGACTGGGCAAGCGCGCTTTCAATCCTCATTTTTGCATCGTTCATAGGACTCGACGCGATACTTCGTAGCGATGCTATATCCATGAATTTCATCTCCCGAAAAACACGATACCGACTGAACTCCAAGGGATTTAGCGCTCACTCATTATTCGACAATGACATCGCCGTACAAGTTTCCTTGGCGCTTCAATGCCTTGATGATCGCGATTTTGTCTTCATTGGTGACGTTCAACGCATTGAGGGCATCGACGAGGTTTTTCAAGGTGGCTGGGGCCGTCGCACCGTCCTTGGAACTCACCCCGACAAAGGATCCCAAGGCCGTTGGACGGGTGGAAATACTCAGGTTTTTATGCGAAATTGCTACCGGAGCAACGAGTACATCCGCTCCGATGATCACCGTCCCATCCCGCTCGTTGATGACCACACGCCGAGAGTTTTGGATGTTGATCAAGTCGATATCCAAAACCATCGAGACGAATTGAACCGGGCGATCGCGATAAGCCTCTGGAATCCGAATCTCTACGTGCGCCTGGTCGATGGCCTTGGCCAATTTGGATCCCTCATCGGCAACCGCTGGGCCTGTTTTGGAGTAACTCTTGCTTCCCTTTCGCATGTAGTCATTGATGACATCTTCGATGTACTGCGACTTGCTGAACGACGCATGATCCGGATCGATCACCAAGGTGATCTTGTCGTTGAACGTGAACTGCGTTTTGATCGCCCGCTCCACCTTGCATCCATCGACAATTTTCCCGGAAGTCGGCACCCGCCTGTCGTCCAAGACGATCGGCCCTTGGGCCAATGCATAGGTCTCGGGCCGATCGGCTCTCGGACCGAGCAACTGCGTCAATAACAGGGTGCCACCCTCCAAGCTCTTCGCATGCGTCGCACTGATCGTGCAATTCAGTTTATCTCCTTGCTCCGCCCCTGCCGGTGGCACCTTGACTGTCACAAACACCATGGCCACGTTCTTCGCATTCGCCATCTCTTTGTCGAGCAAACGACCTTGTGTGTCCGTAGCCACAGGTGCTCCAAAATTTTGCAAAGCCCGAGCCAAGGCTCGCATCATGGTCTTGTTGCCATCCCCGTCGCCCGTCCCTTTGAGACCGACCACGAAACCAACTCCTTGCAGGACGTTCTCTTCCTGCCCTTTGAGTCGACACAAATCTCCCACGGTCAATTCGGTATCACCCCAAGCAGGAACCGCGAGCGCCATTAGCCAAATCACGGCCGCAGCGTTCATCAGTCGTTTTGTTACATTCCTCATGGAAAGCTCTCTCCGCATTGCAATTCGTCAATCGCGATCTACCGCAATGATTCCTCGCACAATCACTTTCAAGTTGTCGGGACCGTTTCTCAACGTATTCTCAACGCAAAGGCGGGGTACAGCCCAATGCATCGATGCTATGCTCATCGATGCTCTGCCAGCCGACTTCGCGCTGGGTAGCATGTACCCCATTCTTAGCAATGGTTTCGAGAGAAGCTGAGCCAGCTAGTCAAAGAGGGAAAGACAGGGAAACCTAAACGGATACAATGAAATTCCCGTGGATGCGCCTTGGACAGGGCCGATTTCTCGAGCTAGGTCTGCGCCGGCCCCTATCGCCGGCCAGCGAGCACCAGGAATCCCATTTTCCATGCCGCCTTTGCGTTTCATCCAACCAACAAACCCTAGATTTCGGCATGCCGTCCGCGGCCTGGAACCTACAGAGCCCTTTTGCAATCGCTAGCATTCACTAGGGCCTAAAGGGCACGCGTTAACGACATCCACGATTCATCTCCAAATCGTTTCCTTTGGGGCGATTTCGGAGCGAATTGATTTCCCTTTGGAGCGAACTTCAATGGCTTCCGACTCAAGGCTCAAAGAACAACTGCCACGGCTGACAGATGCTATCGTTCAGACGTACCACGCCTCAGATCGGATCAACCATTTAGGACACTGCCCACTCCCCAAGTACGAAGTCGTCGTCCAAATCATCGAAGACTTGAAAGATATCTTTTATCCCGGGTTTCGTCGCCGCGAAGGTCTACACGCAGGCAACGTGACGTACCACGTCGGAAATTTGATCGACTCCCTTCACGATCGACTTACCACCCAAATTACCCGCGCTCTCATCCATGCCGATCGCGTCAATGGCGTGCGTGTCGAAGGATGCCGCGAAACCGATGATTACGAGTCAAAAGGGCAAAAAATCGCCATTGCTCTCCTCGAGCAAATTCCTGATCTCCGGGGACAACTCGCCAAGGATGTCGATGCGGCTTACGCGGGGGACCCGAGCGTCTCCAATCGCGACGAAATTGTTTTCTGCTTCCCAGGCCTCGAAGCGGTAACGATCTACCGAATCGCCCATGAACT
>VGZN01000263.1 GCA_016872635.1 Planctomycetota bacterium
TGGAGCGGGAGTCGTAGGGTTTTGCGAAGCCTTTTTGTCCTGGATCATTGTGGAAACGAGGGTTCTCGGCAAAACTCGTTCTTCGAAAATGGAATCGTCGCTGCGATCATGGTAGTCACTGGGTGGTAAGTCGATTCGAGATAGGTTGCTCAAACTTGAGGTATTGTAATGGGTTTTGAAATCCAAATTGCGATTCAGCGATTGCTGGTGCCAGGGGTAATCGCGTTGATCGGCGCTTGGTTGCTGGTTGGGCGTCGGGCATCGTCAGGATCCGCGCGTGGAGTAGCGACTTGGATTGGATTGCTTGGAGCATTGGTCGTCGGCGCTGCCTTCGTCGTGTCGGACTTTATGCAACGGGGGATTTTGTTATCACCCAAAGAGTGGTTCGGATGGGAAGCTCGGGAGCCATGGATGTTAATGGTTTGGTTTGTACCAGCAGTCATTATTGCACTGGCCGCCGCACAATGGATTTTGGGTCGCTCGGACCAGTATCAACGATGGAGCGTGCTCCTTCTTTTGACGTTTTGGATCGGGGCAAGTTACTTGCTTTTCCCGACAGGTGCTGGGTATCAAGACAAACTGCCTTCGGTGGGGCGATGGGCGGTCATCGTTGCCATCGCGGCTGTGTGGAATGCGTATGCGCTGGATTGGATTGCCACTAGTCCAGGAGGAAGATGGTACCCATTGGTCTTACTCTCGCAATTCGGTTGTATTACCGCGATTGTCTTGTCGTCCTATGCGTCATTGAGTGAGTGGGTTTTGGTGGGGGCCGGAGTTTCAGCTGGAGTTAGTGTGCTCCAGTTGTTTCGTCCCACCCGTCCTTACGAAGTACCCTTTCTATGGCCTCTGGCTCCCATCATTGTGGGACTAAGTTGGATGGGGGTAACTTGTATGGTCGTATCGACGTTTTACGTGAGTGAATCGTTGCCCAGTCCATGGTTTTGGCCTGTTCTATTTCTGCCGTCGATAGTGGGGATTGTCGACATTTTCGCACAACGACTGAACTCTTGGTGCCGCGTTGCAGTGGCCGGGGGTATCTGCGGTGCGATGCTTATTCCATTGATTTATATGCTGGTTACTGCGAAGCCTGAATGGTAATCCACTTAGGAACGGATAATCGATGAGGTAGAATAGACCAGCGTCAACATAAGGTATCGGAAAAACGTGCATTGCAAAAACGGAGAGCAGATTGATCGAGGCAATCGGATCAGGATTGGTAATTTGAGTACGTATCAATTGCGAAACCAGATTCATAGGGAGAGTCGACGCGCGATGTCGACGCCGGTTGGGGTGCTGCTGCTCGTGGCATACCATGGAAAACTAAGAGAGCTGCAATTTGAACCAGTGGACGAAAATGGCATCGCGTACTCGATAACGGGAATGACCAATCATGTACCTCGCGTTTTGGGGTTGGACTCCTTCGCGAGACATGGCTCAGGAGTTGAGGTGGAGGGCGAATTTCCGAGTGTTGATCTCGAGGTGCTACAGCAAGCAGAGCGAGAGTTGCTGGAGTATTTCGCCGGGGAGCGCACGCGATTCAGCGTTCCCTGTGAGGGGGAGGGAACACCGTTCCAGAAACGCGTATGGGAGCAGTTGTGCGATGTGCCCTACGGCGGGACAGAAACGTATTTGCAACTGGCAAAGAAACTAGGAAAGCCAGAGGCGGTACGCGCAGTTGGCGGGGCACTTGGAAAGAATCCTATCGCGATCATTGTTCCTTGCCACCGAATCATTGGCCGCAGTGGAAAGTTAGTCGGTTTCGCGGGAGGATTGCATCGGAAGCAGTATTTGCTGGAACTCGAAAAAAAATCGACGTAGGTGTAGAATTGACGGGTCTATGAACCTACTGGCCAAACTCAGAAATCTATTCTCCTTCAAATTGACCTACTATTACCTGATCCATGTGTTCCTGCTGATCTTGTTCGGTTGGATGGCGATGGGGGTCGTTGGGTTGATGATTGCGTTTTGGGTAGTTGTCCTGTGGTTTTCTGCTTGGCAGAGGCCGTTGCGAGCGGAATTTTTTCTGGTGGCTGCGATTGGTTTGTTGGCAGCAGCGACCATGCTACCGAGTGAGTTATGGGACAACCTGCCATGGTTATGGGGTTTTTTGCTAACCGCAGGATCCCCACTATTGGATTTTGTCTTTCCAATGTTCCGAATTCGTTAGGATATATTTTGGGTGGTTTCATGGTGGCAGCGAGTGAGGTTCCAGCGGCATGCTCCAAGAACCGTCGGCTGGCCAGTATCGATGTCTACCGTGGCATGGTGATGTTTCTCATGTTGGCGGAGGTGCTTCATTGGAACCGCTTGCGCGAGTTCAAGGACGGCGTCTCTCCTTGGATCCAGTCGGTATTTGAGTGGGTCTCGTTCCATACATCGCACGTTGAGTGGCGCGGCTGTTCACTGCATGACATGATTCAGCCTAGTTTTTCGTTTTTGGTGGGAACGTCGTTAGCTTTCTCCTACACCAAGCGAGTTGCATCGGGGCAATCGTGGGGGAAAATGTTTCTACATGCGTGCTGGCGTAGCCTGATCCTAATTTTCCTGGGTGTTTTTCTGCGCAGTTTGGGAAAACCGCAAACCAATTTCACGTTCGACGATACGCTTACCCAGATTGGACTTGGGTATTGGATCTTGTTTATGCTCGCGTCGCTTAGCATGCGCTGGCTGATCGCGACGGTAGCGTTGATCCTGCTGCTGACCTGGGGAGCGTTTGTTGCTTTTCCACTACCAGCATCAGAATTTGATTATGCGTCTGTTGGCGTACCGACGACATGGACCCATCATGCAGACGGCTTCGGTGCGCATTGGAACAAGAATAGCAACTTGGCATGGGCGTTCGATACGTGGTGGATGAACTTGTTCCCCCGCGAGAAACCTTTTTTATTCTCCGGTGGAGGGTATAGCACTCTTAGCTTTGTGCCTACCTTGGCGACGATGACGTTGGGCTTGATCGCAGGTAGCTTGTTGCGTCAAGAGATGAGCGAATCCAGTCGAAGTTTTTATTTTTTAATCGCAGCAGCGGTCTGCTTATCGGTTGCTTGGGGTTTGGACCACTTCGGAATTTGTCCAATTGTTAAACGGATCTGGACGCCGTCTTGGACCCTTTGGAGTGGCGGGCTATGCTTCGTTTGGTTTCTCGCATTGCATTGGTTGTGCGATACGCAAGAATTTACCAAATGGACTTATTTTTGGACGGTGATTGGCGCTAACTCGATTGCTGCCTACGTGATGAGTTGGACCCTTGAGAAACCGACACATGATGCAATCGAGCGTCACTTCGGCGCTTTGCTCGATAGCATTGCCGTCGAGCCAGTGCAACCTATGTTGACAGGCGCAATTACCTTAGCCCTCTTTTGGTGCATCCTAAGATGGATGTACCGTCAAGGAATCTTTGTTCGCATTTAGCACCTTCGAACACCAGGATGATCTCGGACTCTTGGGGTTCAGTTCCCCGAATCTTGTGGTGCTGCAGATGTTTGTGCGGAAGGAGCATTGATCCCGCTAAAAGCAGGTAAGCGAGGGACAGGGGTAGAGTTAGCGATCGCCCGGTGTACAAAGGTTTGGTAGGAACCGGACGATGTGCTCGGAGGAATATTCGTAACGACAACTTCAGGAAGAGGTCCGGTTGGGACCATTTCCGAAATCGCAACTTGAACGCTTTGGATCCGAGCTTCTGTTTCCTTGACTGACGGAGCGGCTTGGATGTAAACAATGCGTCGACTCGGAGGTGGAACCGTTAGGATCTGAGCGATCTTGAGACGCCCCGCCTCGGATATCCCCCCATCCTTGAACATCAGATTTCCAACCGTGTTGTTGTCTCTCCAACCGTTGTTCTTCATGACTTCGAAAGGAGCGGTAACCGACCTCGCGTCTTGGCCTCGAAATGGTTGCGGCCAGGAATTGTTGCGAGCGAAGTCCACATGGGAATGGTGTTTCGCCTCGGTCCATTGCGCTTGCGAGGATTGGGTTGCCACCGTAAGCAATCCCAATACCAAACCACCGATCCATAGGCGACGCATAAGTAAATCCTTTTACTAATGAAATCCTGCGAAGGGCATCCGCACCAACTCAACATATCGTCTCGCACAGTCTCTTTGGGTGACGATCCATGGCAGAAGCGATAGAGCCGGTACGATCGGGATAGTTTTCCACGATCTAAGGCAAGTGATAAATGGGTTTTGGCTAGCATTGATAAGGCAAGAGGAAAGCCAGCCGTTAAATTCTTCCGGGTTTACTTAATCTCTTTGCGCGGAATAGCCGATGCACGAGGAAGAGTTTTCCAAAAATGACGTTCGAGGAGCTTTCTACGTGTCGAACCCTTTTGGAAAGCCAATCCCAAATGAGGCAACGATGCCTGCGATTGCAAGCATTCGAAGTACCAGGCCGGCCAAAACCGAAAAGCCCGAACACGAAGCCTGAACACGAAGCCTGAACCAATAAAATGGTGGAATCCAAGATGAAAATCGCTCGAAACAGCGCTGAACGCGTCCGAAGCATTGCGAAGTTGGTAGCTGCATTCGCGGTCGCTTCGCCACTATTCATCGCTTCGGAGGCGGTCGCCCAGTTGCGAACTGGCCGCCAGTCAAGTCGTGATTTTTACGGGACGACGACTTCACCGCAGGCCACCGAGACTCAATCCATGGTGTCTGTAGCACCGGTTGGTCATAGTGGTGCCACGCTCGAGATTTCCAGTCCGTCGACGGAGCGATTCGAATGGACAGCTGACGAAGGAGGTGTGGATCGCTCGAGTGAGCAAGTTTCGGGAAACCTGTCCGAAGGGTCACGAGTAAGTCGTGCGAGTTACGTCGAGCGTTTGCAGCAGCAATCTGCTGAAAATGCAAAGTCACTCAACCAGTCAGCCGGTTCCCGTGCACCAATTACGGGCAACCATACGGTTCCAAGCCCTGCAGCTAATCCAAGCCATTCAGCAACCGCGTCAGGCGCTAGGATGGCAGTACCCAAATCGGTGTTGGCAGCGTCATCATCCAAGGTGCCTTTACCTTCCTCGGCACAAGCGGTCCAGCGTCCACCTCAATTGGTTCAGCAGAACCGACCATCCGCTGGGGCAGTTGCAACGGCTTCTTCGAAGACAGTTCCATCCGCGAAAGCCCCGACGTATTCATCAGCTCCGCAAGCTACGGTTAAGCCGTCATCGCTTACGAAACCTGTTGCAGCCGCAACCGTTGGCACCCAGCAAATCGTCGCCAAGTCTGCGGCGAGTACCACAGTACCGTCGAGCAAGGTTCAACTTGCATCATGCCCTAGTTGTAACAAAGGGATTGCTCATACACATACGCAAGAACCTACCGTTGATTCCAGTGCTGTTACTGTTTCCGAAGGGGAAATGATTAGCGGCGATGGAATGATTGAGGGAGGGACCGAAGCGAGCAGCAGTGGATGCTCTGGCTGTGGTGGATACCTTGGGCAATGCGGGTGTGGCGAAGTACCCACACTGAATATTCAACTCGCATTTCCATATGGCTTCCTCTTGAATCGATTTTCGGCTCGCTTGGAAGGGGCGACTTTTTGGCCGAGCGATTCGACCATTCCCGGTTTGGTACGGACTGGGGCGGTCGGCACCGCAGGGTCTACCGACTTGTTCGGAGGTGCGGTTCCGATGGATGAAACCGCGCAGGGACCGCGCGGGGAGTTTGGTTGGTTGTTTCGTAACGACCTTTGCTCCAGCATGCAATTACGTTTCTTCGATTCCGGTGCGCAGTCGCTAACGTTCGACAGCACTCAATCCACCGCGACTTCGATCGTACGACCGTACTTGGATCCAACGACCAGCACACAGCAATCGATCTCGATCCTAGAGCCGGGAGTCTCTTCCGGATCGGTGCTCGCGCATGCGACCTCCGATGTTTATGGAGGGGATTTGCTTCTCAAAAGTATCATTCGAAACAACTACATGGGACGTACGGAGTTTCTAGCGGGAGCACAAGCGGCTCGGTTGTCCGACAGTATCTCGGTGAGTTCGACGACATCGGCCATCCCCTCCGGAAACCTCCTGCTACTCAACGATACATTCATCACCAACAACCGGTTTTACGGTGGCACATTGGGTGTGTCGAGCATCACTTACGGACGTAGTTGGAGTCTTTCTGGAATGTTCAAGCTCGGTTTGGGGAACATGGAACGAAACGTCACCATCAACGGTACGCAGACGATTACGGTGCCTGGTACGCCACCGTCGGTTACCAGCTCCAGCAACGGCTTGCAAGCTAGAAGTACGAACAATGGTTTTTACTCGAACGATACCTTCGTCGTATCTCCCGAGTTGAATGTAACCCTCGGCTATCGTTTGACGCGGAATCTCGAAGCCACGGTTGGATATTCGTTCTTGGAACTCCCCAAGGTGGTCCGGGCAGCAAACCAATTCGACCCCCAGCTTGCATCGAACCTTAGCAACCCTTTGGTGGGTGCGGCTCGTCCTAGCTTCTCTCTGACGGAAAGCAATTTCACGTTGCACAGCGTGAATTACGGTTTGCAGTACCGTTACTAAGGGGGCCCCTGCGGTTGTCGGAACCTGGAGGCAAGGTTTCCGGTACGTGACATTGCTTAAAACCGTCGGATTGAAGAGGAAGTGCCTCTCGGTCGCGAGCATTTCTTTCTGGCTCAAACGGGGGGGGGCACAGCGAGGTGGGCAAACGCGGAACCCTCGCATTGGACGTTTTTCTCAATAAAAAGCGGAGTTTTTCACAGGACACGGAGCTGTTCCGCGGAGGTTGCTTGCATTAATCGGCAAAGCTACCCGAGAAGTAATTTCCTTCCAGTTGGAGTCAACAGGATGGGAGTTTCTCAGGTTTCGTCTATAATCGCAGTTTGCCGCTTGGAAACGTATCCCACCCGGGTTACCTCCTTCCTTCCCTTTGTAACCCAAGGCGTTGCATCCATGCGGATTTTACTTTTTTGCTTTCTTCTTATTCAGTTTGGAGCCTAATCATGGCAAGCGTTGCGAAAGCTCAACGTACGAAGAAGGCCGCCACGGAAGTCGACCAGAATCCAGTCGCAGTCGAAGCGAAACCGAAGCGAACGCGTAAAGCGGCCGCGGAACCTCGGATCAAGTTGTATTGGGGTGTGTTCAATCAGCACCTCAAGCGTGTTGCGGTTTTTGAGTACCAAGATGTCAAAAAGGCAGAACGTCATGCCAAGGAATTGAGCAAAGACGGTAACGACCACTTCTTGCAAAAGATCAAGGAAGTGGTGACGTGACCCTCGGACGCGGATGCGTTGGCTAGACATAAATCCATTGAATCCACCGTGTTTTCCGCCCGGTGGATTTTTTATTGCCTTTGCGAGAGGGGAGAACTGCACAAGAAGGGATGGCACACTCTCGAAAACCGAAGC